>JALTRC010000180.1 GCA_026998145.1 Gammaproteobacteria bacterium | reverse complement strand
CCGCTTCGGCCAGCGGTAAATAATGTTCCTGTAGATACTGGCGCAGCATGCGATTGGCGGAAAAGCGGGGGGTTAAGGCCGCCATGCTATGGCGTATTTTTTTCACCCAGCCTGATGGAATTCCCTGCCCATTACGGTTGTAGAATTCAGGAATAATCTGCTGCTCCAGAATGTTATACATCTGTTCCGCTTCAACGGCATCCCAGGCCGGATCATCACCATGCTCCTGACCATCGCCCAGCGCCCAGCCCAGATCCTCCTGCCAGGCTTCGGCCCACCAGCCATCCCGCTCGGAAAAATTCAGCCCCCCATTCACCAGCACTTTCATGCCAGAGGTGCCGCAGGCTTCCCAGGGGCGGCGGGGGGTGTTGAGCCACAGATCTACCCCGGCCACCAGATGGCCGGCGGTGAGCAAATCATAATCCACCAGAAAAACCACATGCCGGTAGGCATCATAATCGCGGATAAATTCAAGCCATTCACGGATCATTGCCTGACCCGCTTTATCCTGCGGATGGGCCTTGCCGGCAATTACCAGTTGGATGGGCTGATCCTTATGACTCAGCAGCCGGGCCAGCCGGGCTTTGTCGTGGAGCAGCAGGTTGGGGCGCTTATAGGTGGCAAAGCGGCGGGCAAAACCCAGGGTTAATACATTGGCATCGAGGATGTTTTGTCTGTCCTGCCCAAAGGCCAGCCGATAGGGCTGGCGCTGGCGTAGCCATTCGATAAAGTGCAACCGGTTACGGCTGCGCATTTCCCACAGATCTGCATCGGATATTTCATCAATGGAGGCACTCAGGCTGTCTATTTCCCGGCTGCGCCAGCGCTCCTTACTGCAACTGTCGGTCCATAAGCGGTCGGAATCGATAGAATCCCAGCTGGGTACATGCACCCCATTGGTGACAGAACCCACCGGCACCTCAACATTTGGCCAGCGGGGGAATAATGGCTGAAACAGATCGCGGCTGACCCGGCCATGCAGCTGGCTGACCCCATTCACCGAGCCACTGGCATTAATGGCCAGCCAGGCCATATTAAAGGCTTCGTGATTCGCACCCGGCTGACAATGGCCCAGCGCCAGCAGTTTATCAGCAGGAATTCCCATGGCATGAATCCAGGGTTGCAGATGGCGCCGCACCATTTCATTGGAAAAACGATCAAAACCGGCTTCAACAGGCGTGTGTGTGGTAAACAGATTACCGGCGCGGGTGGCCGTTAAAGCCGTGGCAAAATCCACCTGCTGCTGTTGCATAAAGACATGCAGCCGTTCGATCACCGCAAAGGCCGCATGGCCCTCATTCATATGGCAGACATCCGGCTCATAACCCAGTGCCTGCAACATGCGCCAGCCGCCTATGCCCAGCACCAGCTCCTGTTGCAGACGCAGCTCGGAGCCGCCCCCATAAAGCTCGCTGGTAATGCCCCGGTCCGCAGGGGCGTTAAGGGGATCATTACTGTCCAGTAGATAAAGGCTGACTCGCCCCACCTGTACCTGCCAGCAGCGCAGACGCAATTCCCGCTCTGGCAGGGGAAGCGAAATATGCAGCCATTCCCCATCGGAATCCCGCACCGGGCTGACCGGCATCTGGGTGGGATCATTAAACGGAAAAAAGGCGCTTTGCTCGCCCTCGGCATTAATGCCCTGACGAAAATAACCCTGCTGGTAAAGCAGCCCCACGGCCACCAGTGGCACGCCAAGATCGCTACAGGTTTTCAGGTGATCCCCGGCCAGCACGCCCAGCCCGCCGGAATACAGGGGCAGGGCTTCACTTAGCCCATATTCCATACAGAAATAGGCTATCGGCTGAATATCCTGTTCAGCATATTTCTGGCTGAACCAGGATTCGCTTTGCAGTGCGTTTTGCTGGTCCTGCTTTAACTGCCCCAGCAGTTGTTGAAAATCCTTATCTTCAGCCAGCGCCTGCAGGCGTCGCCGACTCACTGTCTGCAAAATTAACCAGGGGTTACGGGTGCGGCGCCACAGGGTGGCATCAATACGCTGCCACAGTTCATCTGCCACATGGCTCCAGCTCCAGCGTAAGTCCAGTGCCAGAAGGCGCAGATCCGCCAGCTCTTCTGGCAGATCCGGTCGCAGGCTGTAAGGCTCGGGGTTCATTAAGGGCCTAAATTAATGCTTTGCGTACAGTGTGACCAATAAAGATCAGGGCGAAACCATCAAACAGCAAACTGATACTTACATAAAGCCCGACCAACCACAGGGAGGTTTCCGGCCAGCCGAATAAAAACAGAAAAGCCAGCACCAGTGATACCAGCCCATTAAAAGCCATCCAGCCCCAACCGGGCATGGGATGAGTGGCCTGCGCCAGAGCAAAACTGCCAAAGGAATCCATTAATAAATAAACCGCCAGCAGCATGCCCATTACCGCAACCCCGTGCAGGGGATAAAAAATCATCAGGCCGGCCACCAGCAATAAAACCGCCGGCTTAATCCAGTCGATAATATTATGACGGCTATACAGATAGGTGTGATAACCCCACAAAACTGCGCCGAATATCATCAGGCTGCTAATAAATAATTCAGCCCCAATAGACATGGCCTCGGGCAGTACAATGCCTGCAAAACCAACCACTACAAGCAGAATACCTGTCCAGAAAGTTACGCTGCCAAAGCGGCTGGTATCAAAATCAGCTATTGTCATTTTTGTTCTCCTGTTATTTTTATGTTGTCTTATTTACATAACTGTTTTAAAAGCGATTCACCACAGAGGGCACAGAGAAAAGCGTTGGTTTTGTATTGTTACAATAAAAACCTCTGTGACCTCCGTGTCCTCTGTGGTTAAATCTTTTTTAAACCAGCAGTCATTCCCGCGCAGGCGGGAATCCAGTTAACTCATTTACATAAGCGTTTAAAAGCAGTTCACCACAGAGGTCACAGGGGACACAGAGAAAAGCCTTAGTTCTGTATTGTCACAATAAACCCCTCTGTGACCTCCGTGTCCTCTGTGGTTAAATCTTTTTAAACCAGCAGTCATTCCCGCGCAGGCGGGAATCCAGTTAACTCATTTACATAAGCGTTTTAAAAGCGATTCACCACAGAGGTCACAGGGGACACAGAGAAAAGCCTTAGCCCTGTATTGCTACAATAAAAACCTCTGTGAGCCTCCGTGTCCTCTGTGGTTAAATCTTTTTTAAACTAACCGTCATCCCACGTAGGCGGGAATCCAGTTAACTCATTTACATAAGCGTTTAAAAGCGATTCACCACAGAGGACACAGAGAAAAGCTTTAGCTCTGTATTGTTACAATAAAAACCTCTGTGACCTCCGTGTCCTCTGTGGTTAAATCTTTTTTAAACTAACCGTTATCCCGCGCAGGCGGGAATCCAGTTAACTCATTTACATAAGCGTTTAAAAGCAGTTCACCACAGAGGTCACAGGGGTACACAGAGAAAAGCTTAGTTCTGTACTGTTACAATAAAAAACTCTGTGACTTCCGTGTCCTCTGTGGTGAAAATCTTTTACAGCTTCCTCTTTATTAATCGGGTTTCACCAGCGCTTTTTCAACACGTAAAATATGCTGCGTGGTTGCCAGCACTGTATCCGGATTCAGGCTCATGGAATCAATACCAATCTGCACCAGATACTCTGCCATTTCCGGGTAATCAGAAGGGGCCTGACCACATAAACCGGAATGACGGCCATTACGTTTTGCCCCTTCAACCGCCAGTTTAATCATCTGTTTAACGCCCGCATCACGCTCATCAAAATCGAAGGAGACTATTTCGGAATCCCGATCAACCCCCAGGGTTAACTGGGTAAGGTCATTGGAACCAATGGAAAAACCATCAAACAGTTTGGCGAATTCATCAATTAAAATGACATTGTTTGGAATCTCGCACATCACATAAACTTCCAGTTTATTTTCGCCCCGTTTCAAACCATTTTGTTCCATGGCTGCCAGCACTTTTTCTGCTTCATCAATGCGTCGACAAAAAGGAATCATCAGTTTTACATTGTTTAATCCCATTTCATCACGCACCCGTTTCATGGCTGCACATTCCAGCGCGAAACCTTCCGCATAAGCCGGGTGGGTGTAGCGGGCAGCGCCGCGAAAACCAATCATGGGATTATCTTCAACCGGTTCAAAATCCCGACCACCCAGCAGGGTGGCATATTCATTGGTTTTAAAATCCGACATGCGCACCACCACCGGCTTGGGCCAGAAGGCGGCAGCGATGGTGCCCACACCTTCGGATAGTTTACGCACAAAATAATCTGCGCCGTCTTTATAACCTATGCTTAAACTTTCCACTGCCTCGCAGACATTTTTGTCGTCGATTTTTTCCGGGTGCAGCAGGGCCATGGGGTGGGCCTTGATGTATTCATTAATAATAAATTCCAGCCGCGCCAGACCCACGCCATCATTGGGTAAAAAGGAGGTGGAAAATGCCAGATCCGGGTTGCCCAGATTTATCATGACTTTTGTTTTCGGCCGTTCCAGTCCGGATAAATCCGTTTCAATCACTTCATAATCCAGCTCACCTTTATAAACTCGACCTTCATCGCCACCGGCGCAGGACACCGTGACCTTTTTATTATCATTCAGGCTTTCTGTGGCATTGTCACAACCCACCACTGCCGGTATGCCCAGCTCTCTGGCAACAATGGCCGCATGGCAGGTGCGCCCACCCCGATTGGTGACAATAGCCGAAGCTATTTTCATGACCGGCTCCCAGTCAGGCGTGGTGGTATCGGCCACTAAAACCTCACCGGCTTTAAAATGATGCAGGTGTGCCACGTCTCGAATATAACGCACCGGCCCGCTGGCGATTTTGGTGCCGATGGCATAACCGCGGGTGAGAATTTCTGCT
>JALTRC010000179.1 GCA_026998145.1 Gammaproteobacteria bacterium | reverse complement strand
GCAACCGCCATTGTTCGCAGTATGCTTTTTTGATTCATCATTTACTTTTCCTTTTTAAGTTTTTAAATAACAGGAAAACCTGATTCAGGCTGAATGAGGTTCCCGTAAAAATTGAAGAAATTAGCCGCTATTATGTATTAATAATAATGCCCGTAATAACGGTAATAATACATACAGTTACGGTACTCTCTCCAGTTGTAGCGCAATAGATCATGGCAGGTATAGCCGGGTCGCCAGTAGTTGCCCCTATAGGGAGGTGGTTTGATTTTTTTCTTGAGTGATTCCTGAATATAGGCTTCAACTTTTTCAGGCTCTTCCGCCAGAAAGGGCTGCTCCATCACTTCAGCGTTTAGCTTTTTTTGCATAGCAGCCATTTCATCTTCTTCATTGGCAAAAGCCGTTTGCATAAAAACGGAAGATAAAAAAAGCAGAAGTGTAATGAATTTGTGCATTTCGATTAATCCTTATAATTCTCGACCTGCGGATAACTTCCATAAATCCATGTACCCGCCTGCTGGACAATATACCAGTTTTACTATTCGAGTAAAACATTCATCCATCACTAGGTTTATTATGATTTGGTTATATATATTGCAGCAAAGGGGCTGACAGGTTATCTTGCCGCCATGAAAAATATTGACACGCTGATTCATGCCGGCTGGTTAATACCGGTTAATGAAAATAACGACATACTCCCCCATCACAGTATTGCCATTCACGATGGGCGTATTATTGATATTCTTGCTACCGATCAGGCTTGCCTGCAATATCAGGCTGACATTGAAAATCACTGTCAGCAGCATATTGTGATTCCCGGCCTGATTAATGCTCATACCCATGCGGCCATGAGCCTGTTCCGTGGTCTGGCTGATGACACTCCTTTAATGGACTGGCTGACACACCACATCTGGCCGGCTGAACAAAAATGGGTGCATGAAGAATTTGTAGCAGATGGCAGCGAGCTGGCTATCGCTGAAATGCTGCGTTCCGGCACCACCTGCTTTAATGATATGTATTTCTTTCCGGATATAACCGCACGGGTTGCCCGGGATGCGGGGATGCGCGCCTGTGTTGGCCTGATTGCACTGGATTTTCCAACCGTGTGGGCGGATAACGCCGATGAATATATCGATAAGGGGCTGGAACTGCGGGATAAGTTTCGCAGCGACAGTCTCATTCACACACCCTTTGCACCCCACGCGCCCTATACCGTATCCGATACCCCGTTAGAACGCCTGCGGGTGCTGGCCGATGAAATGGATTTACCCATCCATATTCACCTGCACGAAACCGCCCATGAAGTTGAGGAGGCGGTTAAAAATACGGGGCTGCGGCCCATTGAACGGCTGAACCGGCTGGGCATGGTGTCACCTAATCT
>JALTRC010000178.1 GCA_026998145.1 Gammaproteobacteria bacterium | reverse complement strand
GAATAATAGTTCGGCTTAAATCAAGACCATATTTTGATAGCTCACTGCTGCTATTTAAACTGGCGCTCACAACATTGCCATCATTTTTTGTATCTATATCACCAAATACCGGATTCAATAAACACGAACCATCAAATGGATTAACAAGATCACAACCAATTAACTGATTATAAAAAGTAGACTTCAATACACGCTTGCCCGCCGACACCCGGAAACTGGCAGCCTGACTCAGAGCATAACCATAAGATAACTGATATACAGTCTGATCATATGAAAAAGTATTCACTTCATTTGTAAACCGCATAAACGATACCGTTGCATCAAACCTCGATCGCTCTGTGGCAGCCCAGCCATAAGTCAGACCTGCATTATCGGTATCATACCCTGAGTAACCTGTAGGCACGCGACCACTATAGCTAACCTGGGTTTTATCCAGCGACAAACTGATGTCCATATCTTCACTCAATTGTCGCTTCCATGATCCACCGATTGTCTGTGTTTTTCGGTTCCACTGCTCGTTTTCCACCCCCGTATCCAGCAAAATGGTTTTTGCACTACGGTTTAAAGACGCCACATCATCATTACGAATATTTAAACGGTATTGACTCAATTCTGTTTTATAGGCACCGCTGGCTGTAAAAAAAACACTGTCATTATTTAAAGTCGCATCAGAGACATAACGTGATGCCCGAAGGCTGCCATCCATATTAAAATCCCATATATCTTCATCCATCTTCATTTTGATTTTTGGCTGGAGCGTAACGGCAGTGGCACTATCCTTAACATTAGAAAACAGCCTTAAATTATCGTTATAACGCATTGATGACGATAAACTCGCATCCAGCCGCTGCTCAGCCGCAAGCACACCGCTACTTAGCAGGCACAAAAATACCCCGAAAACTCCTCTGCGAATATCCCCTGAACGAAGCATTATGAAAGACAGTATCTAAGGAACAACAACAACATCGCCACTTTGCAGAATGATATTCTGCTGAAGCTCATCTCCCTGTGCGATTTCGTCGTATTCAAACGGAATGGCGGTTTCCCTGCCTTTAACCCGGCGTAATATTTTGATATTACCGGATTTGGCATAGGCATTCAGGCCGCCAGCCATGGCCAGCGCCTGCATGACGTCGATATAGTGGGATGCCACAAACTCACCCGGACGGTTAACCTTGCCCACCACAAACACTTTATTGCTGGTGACTTTCAGTACGGAAACATTAACAACCGGGTCGGGAATAAAGCGCTTTATTTTATTAACAATAATTTTCTGTAGCTGGGTGGCTGTTTTACCCCCTGCCTGTAACTGCCCAACCAGTGGAAAGCTGATTCCCCCATCCGGACGTACCAGCACTTCTTTTTGCAGGCCATCTTCCTTCCAGACGGAAATTTCCAGCACATCGCCCGGGCCAATTAAATAAGCCGGCAGCGCATACACAGAAACAATATTGAGATAAAAAAGAACAAAAGAAACAGATAAGAATTTTATTATATACTTCATTTAAACCACTGACTGACATCCTGATAAAGGCCAATATAATAGGGCTTAGCCCTGGTTGATGCAAAGAGTTTTAAAGCCTATTTTTAACAAGCGGAACAAATTAACAGATTAGCGAACTTAATAAATATTAGAATATTCTAAATTCCTTCGCCGCTTATTTTTTCTGGTTTGCCCAGGTAATATCCCTGCACAAAATCCACCCCTATGTCTTTAAGCTTTTGCAGGGTTTGCTCATCTTCAACCCATTCGGCAATGATCTGCATGTCCATCACATGCCCCAGACGAGTGATGGCTTCAACCATTGCCAGATCGGTCATATTCCGAGCCACTTCTCTAACAAAAGAGCCATCGATTTTCAGATAGTCCACCGGCAGATTTTTTAAATAGGCAAATGAGCTGAGACCACTACCAAAATCATCCAGCGCAAATTTACAGCCCCGCTCATTCAGCTCTTTCATAAATTTAAGGGCCTTTACCAGATTACCAATGGCCGCCGTTTCTGTTATTTCAAAACAGATTTCATGCAGGTCGATACCATGCTGCTCACTGGCTGAAACAATATATTCCAGCAGGCCGTCATCAGACAGGGAGTTGCCAGACAGGTTAATCGCCGCCAGCCGGGCTCCCGCATGTTGCTTATTTTCCGATAACAATGTGAAGGCCTGATGAATTACCCAGCGATCCACCTGCATCATCAGGTTGTAGCGCTCGGCGGCCGGAATAAAGGCATTGGGGCTGATAATCTGCCCCTGCTTATCCTGCATACGAATCAACAGCTCGCAATGTTTGTTTGTGTAATCCGGGTTCAGCGCTACAACCGGCTGCTGATAAAGCACAAAATGATGATCTTCCAGTGCTTCCTTGATACGGCTCACCCAGTGCATCTGCCCCTGATGAGACTGCATGGCCTCATCACTGGGCTCGTAAATATGCACTCGATTACGCCCGGATTCCTTGGCGATATAACAGGCCATGTCTGCCGCTGTTAAAATATTATTAAGGCTGGCGCTGTTTTCGGTAATATCCACCACACCGATGCTGGCGCCCAGATCAAAGCTTTTATCCTCCCAGACAAAACGGAACGCCTTAACCTGCTTGAGAATTTTCTCAGCAATATGCTGTGCCTGTTTAAGATGGCAATGTTCCAGTAAAACACCAAACTCATCGCCACCGAGACGCGCCAGCGTATCCCCTTCCCGAATGCTGTCGCTGAGCTGTACTGATAACTGCCGCAGCAGCTCATCGCCGGCCATGTGTCCGCAGGTATCATTAACGATTTTGAACTGATCCAGATCGATATAACACAGGGCGTGAACGCTGGCATTTTGCTGGCTGTCCAGCAGGGCATCTTCCAGCACTTCTTCAAATTTACGCCGATTAAACAGGCCGGTAAGGGCATCATGACTGGCCTGAAAGGATAGCTGGTGGCGCAGCTTACGAGCATGACTAACATCCTGAAACACCATAACCGCGCCTATCACTTCGCCCTGCGCATTACACATGGGTGCCAGCGAGGCTTCAATGGAAACCGTTTCACCACTGATGTGCAACATAGCCACATGATCCCCCAGCACTTTCAGGCAGTTTTCATGTAAACATTGATGCAGAGGTAAGGCGACAGCATCGCCACTATCTTCATGCAGCAGGGCAATAACATCTGATAAGGGACGATTCATAATGTCAGCATTTTTATAACCGGTTAAACGCTCGGCAACCGGATTCATATATTGCACACGCCCCTGATCATCCACACTGATTACCCCATCCATAATCGAGTTCAGGGTAACCTCTGCACGCTCTTTTTCGAGGGCCAGTTCCTGCCGGGAAGCTTCCAGATCCTGCTGATGACGCAGCACTGAATCCAGTGCTTTATTAATAAAGCCCGATAAATAGCCGAATTCATCATGGCGACTTTCATCAAAGCGCACATGACTATTACCCTCAGCAAATTCTTCTGCCGACTTCACCATACTGGAAAAAGGCCGGGATAACATACGCTGCAATATTTGCTGAAGAATAAAACCAAAAATCAATACCAGCGAGCCAATGGAAATCAGCATATTTTTTCGAATGTCGATTAATTGCTGATCAATGCTCGGCATATAAACCGTTACATGCACCAGATTGTCTTCCTGCTTTTTGGCACCATGAATATGTAAACTTAAATGAAAAGCCTGAAGCTCATCACTGATCGATTGAGATTGATACAATCGGCCCTTATAGCTAAATGAATATTTAAGATTGGTGTTATGAAATTGCGACTGGGATAACAGGGCTTTTAGCTGTGCATCGATTGCATCAGGCGAGGGGTTTTGTTCCAGAATATTTTCCAGCTCATATACAAACAGCTTGGCATCAATCTGATATTGTTTTTCCAGCTGATTTTCCAGCAACTGCATTTGAAAAACAGCAATCACCAGGCCAACCAGCACCATTCCCCAGAAAACAATGCCAGCAATCTTCCCCGGTAAAGGTAATCTTATTCCCTGTACAGTGCCGTCCTGAAGTTCCGTCTCCGGCTTCATTTAGCCCTGACCCAATGGATAAACAGGAGTACCGGACAAATACCACTTAAGCCTGCGCCAAAAATAGCAAAACCCATAAACCAGGGGAAAAACCACAGTGCATCAATATTGCTATAGGTCAGTAACAGCATAGAACCAACAACCAGGCGCCAGACGCGCTCATCACCAAAGCGACTTACAAAACCGGGCATTAAGCAGCCGGGCATAGATTCATTCGAGCTAACATTCATGCCCATTTTACGACGAATAATATTAATAATATCCGGCACCAGAATATTACTGATACCCTCCAGAAATAACATAACAATCAGGGCATACATTAAAACAGGCAGATCAAAATACAGGCTGACCAGCAATAACAATCCCAACACACCCCGATAAAAACGATTCGTCATATTTTTCAACTTATTAAAGACATCTGGATTGAATAAGAATAGCAGAGAAAGCTGATTTTTGACCGGATTTATAATGATGCTTTAAAGGGCATACTGCCTCCTTAAGCCAGGCGCTTACATAACAAAACTTTCAATTTGCAGGCGTTCCCGGTTCATCACCAGCCATTGCAGAGCCACAAGCGGAATAGCCGCCGCAATTTCATTTGCATGAAGCAGAGCTTCTACCTCTTCATAATCCATTACACTGACTTTTATATCTTCCCCTTCATTGTCCAGCCCATGAATACCGCCAATGCCTTCACTATCCAGCAGGCCGCATAATAAATAGATTTTTTCCGAGCAACCGCCGGGGCTGGAATAAAAGCTGTAGATATTTTCAAAGCTGTGAATTTCGATGCCCGCTTCTTCC
>JALTRC010000177.1 GCA_026998145.1 Gammaproteobacteria bacterium | reverse complement strand
GTATTGCCTTTTACAGTTTGCTACCGGGGCTTGCTGTTTATTTCGCATGACCCGGCAATGGGTTGACAGGGTTCACATATTTTTTCAATGATTTTACTGACGACTTCAGTATACCTGTTATTAAGATGATCTTTTTGGGAGAAGCTTTAACCACAGGGGACACGGAGGTTCACAGAGTTTTCTGGTTTTTCTGTGAGCCTTGTGGTTAAAGCTTCCCTATACAACCGGGAGTTGAAGTCAGATCGATTCTACTTAAGGTATCGAAGTCAGTAACCCCCCGACACCTAAATTCGCTTTTCTCTGTGTATCTCTGTGTCCCCTGTGGTTAAAATTTCCCTATACAATCGGGAGTTGAAGTCAGATCGATTCTACTTAAGGTATCGAAGTCAGTAATCCCCGACACCTAAATTCGCTTTTCTCTGTGTACCTCTGTGTCCCCTGTGGTTAAAATTTCCCTATACAACCGGGAGTTGAAGTCAGATCGATTCTACTTAAGGTATCGAAGTCAGTAATCCCCGACACCTAAATTCGCTTTTCTCTGTGAACCTCTGTGTCCCCTGTGGTTAAAGCTTCCCTATACAATCGGGAGTTGAAGTCAGATCGATTCTACTTAAGGTATTGAAGTCAGTAATCCCCGACACCTAAATTCGCTTTTCTCTGTGTACCTCTGTGTCCCCTGTGGTTAAGGGTTGACAGGGTTCCCACTTTTTTCTAATTATTTTCCTGCATTTCAGCAAACTGCCAGAAACTTTGCTAAATACTCAGGTCAACGGATATTTTTTATATCCCTATATACTAAGGAGTTAATCACCCCAACAGCAAAATAAATCTATTACCTGTCAACCTTCTCCCCTGTTGTGCGAAATAAACTGCACAAACAACAAATCAATGGAAACTGACCATGAAACACCATTCACTTTTTAAGGCCATCAGCCTGGCCACCAGTATTGCAGCACTTAGCGCCTGTAGTAGTTCATCCACCGAAAGCAGCCTGCAGGGCAGCGCCTTTAAAGGCCCTGTTGATAATGCACTGGTTGAAGTCAAAGATGCCAGCGGCAATCTGCTGGCAAGTGGCAGCAGCAGTGCAGGCACATTTAAAATCAATGATTTCGAACTACCCGATGGCGCTATTTTTATTAGCACCCAGAATGGCAGCTATACGGATGAGGCAACAGGCAACCCTGTTTCTCTTTCAGGCAATGGTCTGATGACGGTTTTTACCCGCTCTGAACTACGCCAGTTAATGGATAAAAATACGTATATCGCCATGACACCGGAAACCACTTTGCTGGCCAAACTGGTTAAGGAAAAAATGGCAGCAGGCGATTCCCCGGAAGATGCCATTGCAGCCGCCAAGCAGTTAATTAAAACACAACTCA
>JALTRC010000176.1 GCA_026998145.1 Gammaproteobacteria bacterium | reverse complement strand
GAAGGCGATATTCATGCCGATTTCATGACAGTAGGCCGCCCAGCTGAGTGGCTGCCAGTCATAGGCCGGGTGCAAAATGCAGTTGCCCGCCAGTTGATTAAATAATTCAGCCGCTGTGCCTTCCACCTGCTCCGCATGTTGAAGGTCTACATGGTAGCGTTTGCAGATGGCCTGTATGCTGGTGCTGCGAGTATCTTCCTGTTGTTCCCGGTTCAGCAGATCATAGAGCAGACCTTCCCGCAGAGCGTCATTGGATACATACATCAGTTTGATGTCCAGACCGTCAAACAGTGCCTTGAGCACCATCAGGCCGCCGGGGAAAACCGCTCGCCGCTCTTCTTTCATGCCCGCCAGTTTAAGGTCATCAATATGTTCCACCTCGGACAGGCGATCCACCAGTATCTGCAATGCCTCTGTGCTAATACCCTGATCATGCAGGCCCATGGCCTGGACAATTTTATTAATGGCCTTGATGGTGCCGGATGCGCCTATGGCATCCTGCCAGCCTAAATCTTTATAGTGATTGATATGGGGTTCCAGCTCCATCATGGCATTAATATAGGCCTGGTTGATGGCCGGCTTGCTGATGACGCCATCGGGGAAAAATCGCTGGCTGAAACTCACACAACCCATATACAGGCTTTGCATGTGCAATGGGCGAAACTGCTCGCCAATAATGCATTCGGTACTGCCGCCGCCAATATCAATCACCAGCCGTTGGCCGCTGTGCAGTGAAATACCGTGGGCCACGCCCAGATAAATCAACCGGGCCTCTTCAATACCGGAGATAATTTCAATCGGGTGCCCCAGTCGAGCTTCGGCCTGCTGAATAAAATCTCCGGAATTCCCCGCCTTACGCAGGGTATTGGTGCCGACAATGCGCACCCCCTCAGCAGGCACATCCTTGATGCGTTCACCAAAGCGGCTTAAACAGTCCAGTGCCCGCTGTGCCACCTCAGGGGAAATCTGGTTATGTTCATTGAGGCCGGCAGCCAGCCGCACCATTTCACGGTGCTGATCAATGACAATCAGGTGATCGTCCTCGTGTCTGGCCACCAGCATGTGAAAACTGTTGGAGCCAAGGTCAATGGCGGCGATGGTGTCGGGTAGCGGATTTTTTTTAGTAAAGAAACTGAGCATTGGTATCGTGATGTAATTTAATGGCTTATATGGTCACAGCATACATGGGTGCTGGCATTGGCTCAAATAAGCCGGGCTGATTTTTCCCCCTGGCGGTGGATTGAAAATAAATAGGATTTAATCATCAAGGCCGCTTGCAATAAGTATCTGAAATCTATACTATACGCGCCATATTGATGCGGGGTGGAGCAGTCTGGCAGCTCGTCGGGCTCATAACCCGAAGGTCGTAGGTTCGAATCCTGCCCCCGCTACCAAATTTGTGCAGGCTCGATATTGCTTAAATTGATCGAGCTTGTTTTGGGAAGGCCTCGTTTTACACGAGGCTTTTTTATTCCAGCGAAGGATTTGTGTAATCAAGGGCCATGAGCCCTTTTTTTGTGTGCTGGATAATGTGGTGATATGGCCTCTAGCGTGATTGAGTCGCGTTGGGGCCGGTGTAAAATATCACCATCAGGAAGACTGAAGACGATAGATATGAAGCGTGCAAACGAACTGTGGGATTTGCTGGAGCCAGTGATTAATGGCATGGGTTATGAGGTGGTGGATATTGAATTCCGCCCCCACCCCAGAGACGGTTTACTGCGCATTTATATTGACCATGAAAATGGCATACAGGTAGAAGACTGTAGTCAGGTGAGTCGTCAGGTCAGTGCCGTGCTGGATGTGGAGGACCCGATTCCAGGACAGTTTAATTTGGAAATTTCATCACCCGGTCTGGATCGCCCCCTGCGTAAAGAGGAAGATTTCGAGCGCTTTAAGGGTGAAACCGTAAAAATCAAACTGGGTATGCCAACCATAGAAGGGCAGCGCAACTTCACCGGCACATTGCTGGGTATCGAAGATAATGAAGTGCTGCTGGAAGTGGATGGAGAAACACATTATTTGCCATTGGGCGGGATTGATAAAGCCCGTCTGGTGCCGAAATTTTAACCGGAGCCGTCATGAATAAAGAAATATTATATGTTGTTGATGCTGTCTCAAACGAGAAAGCCGTAGACAAGGAAATAATCTTTGAAGCCATCGAAATTGCCCTGGCCACTGCCACGCGCAAAAAGCAGAACAAGGATATAGATGTGCGAGTCAATATTGACCGCAATGACGGCAGCTATGAAACCTTCCGCCGCTGGGAAGTGGTTGAGCCAATGGAAGATGGCGGTCTAGAGTTCCCGTTAAAGCAGACCACTCTGGAAGCGGCGCAGGTTGAAAATCCGGATATTCAGATTGGTGATTTTGTTGAAGAAGAAATTGACTCGGTTGAATTTGGCCGTATTGCCGCTCAGACCGCCAAACAGGTGATTGTGCAGAAAGTCCGTGAAGCTGAGCGGGCGCGAGTGGTTGAAGCCTATAAGGATCGCGTGGGTGAGCTGGTAATGGGCACCGTGAAACGGGTTGAGCGGGGCAATATTTATCTGGATCTGGGTGACAATGTGGAAGCCATTGTGCCCCGTGATGAAGTGATTCCCCGTGAAGCGGTTCGCTCCGGCGACCGTCTGCGCGGCTATCTGAAAGAAGTGAAAGCGGAAAATCGCGGCCCTCAGCTTATTGTCAGTCGAACGGCGCCGGAATTCCTGGTGGAACTGTTCAAACTGGAAGTGCCTGAAGTGGGTCAGGGGCTGATCGAAATTATCTCCGGCGCCCGTGATCCCGGCTCCCGCGCCAAAATCGCCGTTAAATCCAATGACCCCCGTCTGGACCCTGTGGGTGCCTGCGTGGGTATGCGGGGCTCCCGTGTACAGTCAGTTACCAATGAGCTGGCCGGTGAGCGGGTGGATATTATCCTCTGGGATGAAAACCCTGCGCAGTTTGTGATTAACGCCATGTCACCGGCAGAAGTGGTATCCATTGTGGTGGATGAAGACACCCACAGCATGGATATAGCGGTAGACGATGACAAATTATCCCAGGCCATCGGTCGCGGCGGTCAGAACATTCGCATGGCCAGCCAGCTGACCGGCTGGAATTTGAATATCATGACCGGCTCGGAGCTGGAAGAAAAATCCGAGCAGGAAAATAAACAGGTTGTGGCCATGTTAATGGAGCAGCTGGATGTGGACGAAGAAGTGGCCATTATTCTGGCCGCCGAAGGCTTTACCACAGTGGAAGAAGTGGCCTATGTGCCCGAGTCTGAACTGCTGGAAGTGGAAGAATTTGATGAAGACATCGTTGAAGAGCTGCGCAGCCGGGCACGGGATTATCTGTTAACCAAGGCGATTTCCCAGGAAGAGCATGTCACCGAACCCCAGCCGGATCTGCTGGAAATGGAAGGTATGGACAGTGCCCTGGCTTATCAGCTGGCTGACATGAAAGTGTGCACCATGGAAGATCTGGCTGAATTATCAGTGGATGAACTAATGGAAATTGAAGGCATGACAGAAGAGCGGGCCAGTCAGTTGATTATGACGGCCCGGGCGCCCTGGTTTGAGAATGAAAACGAAAGCGAAGCGAACCAGTAACTCTAAGGGGAGGATAAAATAATGGCTAATGTAACAGTCAAACAACTTGCAGAGGTTGTCGGCACCCCGGTAGAGAAATTACTGGAGCAGCTTAAAGACGCCGGACTAAAGGCAGAAAATGCTGAATCGGAAATTACCGATGAAGAAAAAATGCAGCTGCTGGAATATCTGCGCAGCAGTCACGGTAAGGCGGCGGAAGCCAAATCAGCCGGCAAGCAGAAAATTACCTTAAAGCGTAAAACCACCTCGGAACTAAAGCTCGGTGGTAGTGGACGTAAAACGGTTAATGTGGAAGTGCGTAAAAAGCGTACTTACGTAAAGCGCAGTGAAGCGGTGGTTGATGAGGAAAAAGAAAAACTCAATCAGCTGTTAGCAGAAAAAGATCAGCGGGATGCCCAGCGTCAGGCAGAAGAGGAAGCGGCGCGTATTAAGGCCGAAGAAGAAGCTAAACGCCGTGAGCAGGAAGCCGAAGAAAAAGCCCGCCTGGAAGCGGAGGCCAAAGCCCGTGCGGAAGAGGATGAAAAGCGTCGCGCTGAAGAAGAAGCCCGTAAGGCAGCTGAAGCGGCTACGGTTGATGCTCAGGCAGCCAGCACTGAAGGCGGCAAGGATGCGAAGGCCAAAAAGGGCAAGAAAGCCAAGCATGAAAAATCCAGCACCCGTTATGGTCGTAAGGAGCTGCATGTTGCAGCCGATCGCAGTGGCGGTGGCCGTAACAAGAAGAATAAGCGCGGTCGCGGCGGCAAGACGCTGGAATCAGCCGGCAAGCACGGCTTTGAAAAGCCGGTTGATGCGATTACCTATGATGTGGCCATTCCTGAAACCATTATGGTTTCCGAGCTGGCGCAGAAAATGTCCATGAAAGCCGGTGATGTTATTAAAACCCTGATGACCATGGGTGTGATGGCCACTATTAACCAGCATATCGATCAGGATACCGCCGTGCTGGTGGTTGAAGAGCTGGGCCATAATCCGATTACCCAGAGTGAAGATGATCGTGAAAATCTGCTGCTGGAAACCGCCGCCGGTGAACAGGGTGAGGCGCAGCCACGGCCACCTGTGGTCACCATTATGGGTCACGTTGACCATGGTAAAACCTCCCTGCTGGATTATATTCGCGAATCCAAGGTCACCCACGGTGAAGCCGGTGGTATTACCCAGCATATTGGTGCCTATCATGTGGAAACCGATCATGGGGTTATCAGCTTTTTAGATACACCGGGCCATGCTGCTTTTACTGCCATGCGCTCCCGCGGTGCCC
>JALTRC010000175.1 GCA_026998145.1 Gammaproteobacteria bacterium | reverse complement strand
AAGGATTTTTCCGGCGAGCTGGATTATGGGGAAGTCTGTGATGTAATGGATGACCTTAAGGCCTATGGTGTTCCCGTATTGATTTTGTCTGGCGGCGAGCCTTTGATGCGGCCGGATATTTTTGATATTTCAAAACGCGCCAAAGAGTTGGGTTTTTATGTGGGGCTTTCCACCAATGGCACTTTAATAACTGAAGAGAATATTACTCAGATTGTTAAGGCCGATTATAACTATGTGGGCATCAGCCTGGATGGTATTGGCCCTAATCATGACAGGTTTCGCCGCCGGGAAGGGGCTTATGAAGAAGCCCTGCGGGGTATTCGTTTATGCCGAGATGCGGGGATAAAAGTTGGCCTGCGTTTTACCTTAACCCAGGATAATGCAGCGGATTTTCCGGCCATACTGGATTTACTGGAAACGGAAGATATTGACAAGTTTTATCTTTCCCATCTGAATTATGCCGGCCGGGGTAATGTCAATCGCAAACATGACGTGCATCACCAGATGACCCGTGATGCCATGGATTTATTATTTAAAACCTGCTTAAAGGGAATTGAGCAGGGCAGTCCCCGTGAATTTGTCACCGGCAATAATGATGCGGATGGGGTCTATTTACTGCAATGGGTAGAGAAACACTATCCCCATAAAGCTCAGGCCTTAAAAGAAAAATTACAGCGCTGGGGAGGCAATGCCTCCGGTGTGAATATTTCCAATATTGATAATCTGGGCAATGTACATCCGGATACCATGTGGTGGGATTACACCATCGGCAATGTGCGGCAACGAAAATTTTCCCAAATATGGTCGGATACATCAGACCCTTTAATGGCCGGATTAAAACAGAAACAGCGACCGGTTGAAGGGCGCTGTGCCCGGTGTCAGTATTTATCCATCTGTGGTGGTAATAGTCGTACCCGCGCCTGGCAGTTAACGGGTAATTTCTGGGGGGAAGATCCCGGTTGTTATTTAACGAATGAAGAAATTGGTGTGGATGAAAGGAAGGTTTTGGAAAAGCAGTTTTCCGCGAATTAACGCAAATGGACGCAAATATCTTTTTAGAAGGGGGGTTAAGGCAATAGTCATACCCGCGAAGGCAGGTATCCAGTGAGTAAGAGTAGCAGCTCCATGGATTCCCGCCTTCGCGGGAATGACGGTTATTTTGAACGTGAAATATAAGTTTATGAACTGATCAGAGCCTTTTAAAAGCATGTTCGCAAATAAAAACAAATATCTTTTTTCGCGTTCATTTGCGTTTATTTGCGGATAATATGCTTTTTATTAAGTCACTATACTCATGACTTTTCAGGCACTAAAAACGAGTGGGAATTAATGAACCAGATCGCTATATTATTTTTTTTATTTTTCGGCAGCTTAAGCCCCCAGCTTATCCTGGCATCCACATCTGATATTTATAAAAATAACTGCGCATCCTGTCACGGTAAAAATCGCCTGGGCGCCATGGGGCCTGCATTGCTGCCTGAGAATCTGCATCGCTTAAAAAAGCAGCAGGCGATTAAGGTGATTCAAAATGGCCGACCTGCCACTCAGATGCCGGCCTTTGGCAAGAAACTATCAGCCGGTCAGATAAAGCAGCTCGTGTCTTTAATTTATACCCCACCCAAACAGAAACCTGTATGGGGCGCCGAGCAGATTCGCTCTACCCATAAAATATTAGTGGATGAGGCTACATTAAAAAAACAGCCGGTGTATAAGGCAGATCCCCTGAATCTTTTTGTGGTGGTTGAACTGGGAGATCATCACGCCACCATACTGGACGGGGATAGCATGACACCCCTGACGCGATTCAAAACCCACTTTGCCCTGCATGGCGGCCCTAAATATTCTCCTGATGGTCACTATGTTTATTTTGCTTCCCGTGATGGCTGGGTCAGCAAGTATGATATGTGGAACCTGAAAATGCTGGCCGAGGTGCGAGCCGGCATTAATACCCGTAATCTGGCTGTGTCCAGTGATGGTCGTTATGTCATGGTGGCCAACTATCTGCCCCATACCCTGGTGTTGCTGGATGCAAAAGATCTCAGCCTGATTAAGATTATTCCGGTTGAAAATAGCAAAGGCGTCAGCTCCAGAATCAGTGCGGTTTATAATGCGCCTCCCAGGCAGAGTTTTATTGTTGCATTAAAAGATTTAAAGCAGGTGTGGGAAATCTCCTATGCGGATAATCCGCTGCCAGTTTATAACGGGCCTATGCATGATTATCGAATGGATGAAGGTATTGCAAAACAGACTGGCCCTTTCCCCATCAGAAAAATAAAACTGGATGATTATCTGGATGATTTCTTTTTTGATCAGCAGTATAAGGTGCTGATTGGTACGGCCCGTAATAATAAAAAAGGCCAGGTGGTGAACCTGGATGTGGGGCGCAAAATTGCCGAGCTGGATTTAGATGGTATGCCCCATCTGGGTTCGGGGATTAGCTGGAACTACAAAGGCCGGCCGGTACTGGCAACACAGAATTTAAAAAAAGGTGAAATCAGTATTATTGATATGACCAACTGGAAAACCATCAAGCGCATTAAAACACTGGGGCCGGGATTTTTTATGCGCAGCCATGAAAATTCCCCTTATGCCTGGGCGGATGTGTTTTTTGGCCCTAATAAGGATGCGGTGCATATTATCGATAAAAGCACTTTGAAAATTGTCAAAACCCTGCGGCCTGTGCCGGGTAAAACGGCGGCTCATGTGGAGTTTGATCGCTATGGTAAAAAAGCGCTGCTGAGTATCTGGGATATGGACGGGGCGGTGATTGTTTATGATGGCGATAGCTTAAAAGAAATTAAACGTCTGCCGATGGTGAAGCCTTCCGGTAAATATAATGTGTATAACAAGATTCATTATTCGGCGGGAACCAGTCATTGATTATTCCTTAAACCGTTAAAAGCCAATCTCCCTGGCCCCTCTTTGTTAAAGAGGGGATGCTGGGTCTATATCCTCTTTGTTTAAAGAAGGGGAATCTCATTAGCTCGTAAAAAGTATATCATCCTCCCCCTTTGAAAAAGGGGGATCGAGGGGGATTAAAAAGCGAAACCCCTAATCCTCATCCGGTGGCGTATCAAAAGACTTCAATAAACCATCATCCGGCAGGGCACACACATCTGCCAGGGTCGTCAGGCCAAGCTGATTCTTTATGCGAACATGATTGCCCTTAATATCAATATAATTATTCTGCGACAGGTTCTTTAAAATACGGGAAAAGGTTTCCGGCTTTATGGACAGGCGAGAAGCAATAATCTGTTTCGGGGCTTTAAGGGTAAACTCATCGGTATTTTTCAGTTTCTGGGAAAGTAGATATCCCGCCAGACGAGCCGTTGCACTATGCAGGCTAATATCATCAATTTCCCGAATTAAGCCACGCAGCCGTTGACTCATAACACCCAGTAGCACAAAGCAGGTTTCAACGGATTCATGTAGCATAGCCGTAAAATCATGGGCATCAATGCTAATTAGCTCAATGGGGGATAAGGCCTGGGCACCCACCGGGTAAATGGTCTGCTTTAGAAACATCAGGGCTTCTGCAAAAGTGCTGATAGCAGTGACCACTTCAATGACTTTCTCGTCACCGGCCGGTGACAGCCGGTAGAGTTTTACATGGCCTTTTAACAGCAGATAAAAGCGGTCGGCTGTGTCACCCTGTTCAAATAAGGACTCCCCCTGATTCAGGCTAACCATGTGGGCATTTTGCACAACGCGCTGCTGCTGATCGGGAGTGAGCTGGGAAAACAGGATGGACTTTTTAAGTTCATTAATCATAGGAAGCTATCTTCTGTGGACACTTGATGAAAGTCAAGGTTGTTTGACAGCGCCAGTGTTCCAATAACAGCGTCTATCAACCGGAGGATGAAATCATGTCCCAGACTTTTACCAAAGCCATGGCACGTAATATTTTTTACGGTGGCAGTCTGTTTTTCATCTTATTGTTTCTGAGCCTGTCGTTCGATACCCAGTCTGAATTGCCTAAGCATGATAACAGCGCAAATCTGACTGCAAAGGTCGCACAGGGCAAGAAACTTTGGGAAGAAAACGACTGTATCGGTTGCCATACCCTGCTGGGTGAAGGCGCATATTTTGCACCTGAACTTGGTAATGTTTATAAACGCCTTGGCAGTAAGGAAGCCATTGAAGCCTTTATCAGTAGTCGTCCTCGGGAAGGTATCCCAGGCCGTCGCAGCATGCCTCAGTTTGGTTTTACGGCAGAAGAACTGGATGCTATATCCGAGTTCCTCAAATATGCTTCCGAAATCGACACAGCCGGCTGGCCACCAAATATACAGGGTTAATTCTTAAGGAGACCTGATGATGAAATATCAATCTCAAGCTGTAGCAAAACCCTACTTTATAGCCGCCATTGGCTTGTTTGTAGGTCAGATACTGTTTGGCCTGGTAATGGGTTTGCAGTATGTGATGGGGGATTTCCTGTTTCCGGAAATACCATTTAATGTTGCCCGTATGGTGCACACCAATCTGCTGATTGTCTGGCTGTTATTCGGATTTATGGGTTCTGCCTATTATCTGGTGCCGGAAGAAGCGGAGCGGGATTTGCACAGCCCTAAACTGGCGCTGGCCATGTTCTGGATTTTCCTGGTGGCAGGTGCGCTAACCATTTTAGGTTATCTGCTGGTGCCTTATTCCGGCCTGGCTCAGATGACGGGTAATGATCTTCTGCCTACCATGGGGCGTGAGTTCCTTGAGCAGCCCACGATTACCAAGATCGGTATAGTGGTGGTGGCACTGGCCTTCCTTTATAACATTGGCATGACCGTGTTAAAGGGGCGTAAAACCGCCATCAGTCTGGTGCTGTTATTAGGCCTGGCCGGTTTGGCCGTGTTCTTCCTGTT
>JALTRC010000174.1 GCA_026998145.1 Gammaproteobacteria bacterium | reverse complement strand
TTTTTGAGCCAACAGTTTACCTGCTGTATGCGTTTTTATTTATTTCCCTGATTGGTGGCTGGGAATGGGCACGGCTGGCGGGTGTAAAGTCACCGGCTGTCCGGGGTGTTTTTGCTGTGTTTATCAGCGTCATGGTATATGCCCTGGTGCAAAGCCAGAATATGCAGTCCTTTTATTTATTAATGGGTATCAGCGTGATCTGGTGGCTGATTAATATTTTAAAAATGCTGCCCCAGCAGGTTGCGCCAGCCAGCGATCAGTTTTCCCTGCATAAATTACTGGTGGGTTTTATTGTGCTGGTGCCACCGGTGCTGGCGTTATTATTTATTCACGGTTTTGAGCAGGGTGCCTACTGGTTATTTTATTGTTTGAGTCTAGTGTGGATTGCAGATATTGGCGCGTACTTTTCCGGTAAGCGTTTTGGTAAACATAAACTGGCGCCGGCAATTAGCCCGGGTAAAACACGGGAAGGTTTTTACGGCGCGCTGCTTGCTACCAGTGTATACACATTGGCGGCTGCATGGTTTTTTGAATTAAGCCCTGTGCAGACCCTTCTGTTTTTATGCATCAGTTTCATTGCCACGCCTTTGTCGGTTGCCGGGGATTTATTTATTAGCTGGTATAAGCGTGAAAGAGGTGTAAAAGACAGCGGCAATATTCTGCCGGGCCACGGCGGTATACTGGATCGTATTGATAGCCTGACCTCAACAGCGCCGTTTTTTGCCCTGGCGCTTTATCCACTGGTGCATTATGTCTGAACTTAAAAATATCTGTATTTTAGGTTCAACCGGAACCATTGGCGTCAATACTCTGGATGTGGTTTCCCGTCATCCGGATTTATATCGGGTTGTTGCACTGACGGCCAATACCAATGTGGAAAAACTGTTTCAGCAATGCGCAACATTCAAGCCGGCTTTTGCCGCCATGTATGATGATGACAGTGCCGAGCAGCTGAGCTCCCGGTTACAACAGGCAGGTATAGAAACAGCGGTTTTTAGCGGCATGGAAGGCTTGCAAAAACTGGCCGCTGAGCCGCAGGTTGATTATGTTATGGCGGCGATAGTCGGCGCGGCAGGTTTGCTGCCGACACTGGCTGCCGCAAGAGAAGGCAAGCGGATTTTGCTGGCGAATAAAGAGGCGCTGGTGATGTCCGGCGCCATCTTTATGGATGAAGTGAAACAAAATAATGCCACACTGTTACCCATTGATAGCGAACATAATGCCATTTTCCAGTGTATGCCCGAGCAGTTTTCCAGAGGGTTGGAAAACTCCGGTGTTAATAAAATTTTATTAACCGCCAGCGGCGGGCCGTTTCGAAATAAAACGCCGGATGAATTAAAACAGGTAACCCCGGAGCAGGCGGTGGCCCATCCTAACTGGGTGATGGGGCAGAAAATTTCAGTAGATTCCGCCACCATGATGAACAAGGGGCTGGAAGTGATCGAAGCCTGCTGGCTGTTTAATACCCGCCCGGAAATGATTCAGGTGGTGGTGCATCCCGAGAGCGTTATTCATTCTATGGTAAGTTATAATGACGGCTCAGTGCTGGCGCAGCTGGGTAATCCGGATATGCGCACACCGATTGCACACTCACTGGCCTGGCCTCACAGAATAGCATCAGGGGTTGAACCACTGGATATTTTCAAGGTCGCACAGCTTAACTTTGAAGAAGCTGATTTTGATCGCTTTCCCTGTTTGCGGCTGGCCTATGAGGCGTTAAATATGGGGGGCACTGCAACCTGTATTTTAAATGCGGCTAATGAAATTGCCGTTGATGCTTTTTTAAACAAACAGCTGGCCTTTAATAATATTGCAAACGTCATTGAGTCCAGCCTTCAACATATTTCTATTAGAGACGCAGTGGATATAGATACGATTTTAAACACCGACCATGAGAGTCGCTTATTTGCACGTGAACAAGTTAAACGTCTGGAGTTTAAGCAATGAGTGGTGGCGGTATTCTGCATAATATTCTGTTTTTTATTCTGGCGATTGGTGTTCTGGTCACCTTCCATGAATTTGGTCATTACTGGGTTGCCCGTTTACTGAATGTAAAGGTATTACGCTTTTCTGTCGGTTTTGGAAAACCCCTGATTACCTGGCGCCGGAAAAAAGGTGACGATGAAATTGAATATGTCATCGCCGCACTGCCACTGGGCGGCTATGTAAAAATGCTGGATGAACGGGAGGCACCGGTTGAAGAATCTTTACGGGACAGGGCCTTTAATACTCAGCCCGTTATTAAACGTATTGCGATTGTTGCCGCCGGCCCCCTGTTTAATTTTATTCTGGCGATAGTGCTTTACTGGATCGTGCTGCTCAATGGTGTGAATGGTCTGCGCCCGCTGATTGATGTGCCGGCGGCTGAATCCCTGGCTGCAGATTCCGGCTTTCAGGCAGAAGATGAAATTTTATCTGTCGGTGGGACAAAAATAAAAACCTGGCAGAATTTCCGCATGGCCTTGATCGATCATGGCATTGACGGGGGGGAGCTGAATATACAGGTTAAAGATCCTGATATGCAGATTGTAACGCGCACCCTGTCCATCGGTGATCGACATTTGCTGGCATCCCAGGATGATGTGCCCGAGCAACTGGGTTTTAAACCCTGGCAGCCGGATTTTCCTGCGGTTATTGGTGGGGTCACTGAAACAGGTGCTGCCAAAAAAGCCGGCCTGAAAAAAAATGATCGGGTTGTGGCAATTAATGACAAGCCGATAGAAAACTGGAAAGATCTGGTGGCTGTGGTTGAAGCGCATCCTGAACAGGCTCTGACATTTAAAATACAGCGTAATGATAAAAGCCTGTCGATTGTTGTAACCCCGGCTGTACGGCAAAAAGATGGCAAGGCTTCCGGTGTGATTGGTGCCTATCAATATGTGCCGGATGAATACTTAAATAAAATTAAAGTGCATGTGGATTATTCTCCCTTGCAGGCTTTATCTCAGGCGGTTGTTAAAACCTGGGAAATGTCCAGCCTGACATTGCGCGTGCTGGGTAAAATGTTTACCGGTGAAGCGGCGCTGGAAAATATATCCGGCCCCATTACGATTGCATCCTATGCGGGCATATCAGCCAGTATCGGCATAGTGACCTATTTAGGTTTTCTCGCCATTATTTCAGTCAGTTTGGGTGTGCTTAATCTAATGCCTGTACCCATGCTGGATGGTGGACACCTGTTTTATTATTTAATTGAAATTGTAAAAGGCTCGCCTGTTTCACAACGCTTTGAAGAAGTTGCTCAGCAACTGGGAATGCTGTTGTTAATGATGCTGATGGGTCTGGCCATATTTAATGACATCCAGCGACTGGTGAATTGAGGTGAGAATGTTGTTTAGAAGCTGGATGGCTGTTGTTTTGGTATTGTTGTCTGTGTCTGTTGCAAAAGCAGAAAGCTTTGTGGTGAGTGATATTCGCCTGCAGGGGCTGGAGCGTATTACCGATGGTACCCTGTTAAATTATCTGCCGGTAAGGGTAGGTGATCCCTTTGATGATAAAGATGCCAGCTATGCGATTCGTCAGCTATATAAAACCGGTTTCTTCAAAAATATTACATTAAAGCGTGATGGTGATGTGCTGATTGTGCAGGTGCTGGAGCGCCCGGCGATTGCCAATGTTAAATTTGAAGGTAATAAGGATATTGAAGACGACCAGCTTAAAGATATATTAAAAGATATTGGCATTGTAAAGGGGCGGGTATTTAATCCTTCGGCGCTGGATAAAATCGAGCAGGGGCTTAAGCAGCAGGCGTATTACAGCCAGGGTAAGTATGGGGTTCGAATCGAAACTAAAGTCACTCCGCTGGAACGCAATCGTGTTGATATTGATATAAAAATATCCGAAGGTGTGGTTGCTCGCATTAAGCAGATCAATATTGTTGGCAATAAGATATTTGATGATGCTACTTTGCTGGATGAGTTACAGCTGGGCGTGCCGGGGCCTTTTGCAATATTCTCAAGCAGTGATGAATATTCCAAACCCAAGCTGGCAGCCGATGAAGAAACCCTGAAATCCTTTTATCAGGATAAGGGTTATATCAAGTTTAAAATAAAATCCACACAGGTCACCATTACACCGGATAAAAAAGATATTTACATCACCATTAATGTTTCAGAAGGGGATCAGTATAAAGTTAAGCAGGTTAAGCTGCTGGGTAATATGGTGGTTGATGAAAGCAAGTTAAAACCTTTGCTGATGATTAAACCGAATACTTTTTTCTCCCGCCAGGAAATGACCGTTACCAAAGACTTGCTAACGAAAAAGCTGGGTGAGGAAGGTTATGCTTTTGCCCGTGTACGGGTGATTCCCGAGATTGATGAAAAAAATAAAACAGTTGATTTAACCTATGTGCTGGACCCTGGTAAGAAAGTCTATGTTCGGCGCATTACATTTACCGGTAATTATAAAACCAATGATGTCGTGCTACGCCGCGAGATGCGACTCATGGAAGGCTCAGAGCTATCCAATGCAAAATTAAACCGTTCAAAAATTCGTTTACAGCGTCTGCCCTATATTGAAGAGGTTAAAATTGATAAGGAGCCTGTGCCGGGAACAGATGATCTGGTGGATGTCAAAATCAAGGTCACCGAACGCCTGTCCGGCAGTTTCAATATTGGCGCGGGATTATCACAGACTCAGGGTTTTGTTTTTAATATGGGTCTGAAGATGGACAATCTGATGGGGGATGGCCACAGCCTGTCTTTAAACTTTAATAATGACCGGGCGAATAAAGTCTATTCCGCATCTTTTACCGACCCTTATTACACGCTGGATGGTATCAGTCGAACCTTAAGTTTTTCCTACCGCAGGCGTAATGCGGCACAGGAGCTGATTAGTCAGTTCTCCACCAATAATATGTCCGCCCGTGTAAC
>JALTRC010000173.1 GCA_026998145.1 Gammaproteobacteria bacterium | reverse complement strand
GCTGGGATCAGCAACAACAGGTGAATCAGCTGGCGCCAGAAAAAATCACGGTACCCAGCGGTTCGGCAATTAAAATTGACTACTCGGATATAAGCCAGCCGGTGCTGGCGGTGCGTTTACAGGAAGTATTTGGTTTATATGAAACCCCTGCATTATTGAATGGTCAGGTGAAATTAATGATGCATTTATTATCGCCTGCCAGACGACCCATGCAGGTAACACAGGATTTAAACAGTTTCTGGAAAACCACCTACCACGAGGTAAAAAAAGAATTGCGGGGAAAATACAAACGACATTACTGGCCGGATGATCCATTTACGGCACAGGCGACCAGCAAGACCAAAAAGCAGATGAAACGGAATTAAGGAAGTTCTGCTCAACCCATAAACTCACATTTCACGCATTTTAAACGCAAACTGTTTCGTCCAGAATTAATCAGAGTTTCCTTAAAAATAACGATTATTTGATAAAAATCAATCTGGCTCTGGATTGCAATACAACATGCCCCGAAAAACGCTAATATCCCGCAGCCTTTTTAATGCTTTATTAAAGCCATTTTGATTTGTGTGTGTTGTTATGAAAGCCCTATTTTTCTGCTTGCTCTTTTTTCCCGCTTCTCTGTTTGCTGATGATTTGAATCATTTATTTACCTTGCTTGATCGTCTGTCGGCGAAAACATCTCTGACTGAAATGGCAATTGAAAAGGGTAGGGAACGGGCATCTGTATGTAAGTATTGCCATGGTAAAGACGGCAATAGTAAACGGGATTATATTCCTAATCTTGCGGCCCAATCGCCGAAATATTTATTACATCAGTTTGAACTGTTTGCCAGTAAGCAGCGTAAAGATCGTATTATGAGTGAGCTTGCGGATAATTTAACGGCTGATGATCGTGTGAATATTGCCTTGTATTTTTCCAGACAGCAGGCAAAGCCCCGCGCTGATGCGAAAGCGGAATTAAAAGAAGAAGGTGGCGATCTGTATATGGAACGTTGCAGTCAATGTCATGGGAATAAAGCTTATGGGGGTGATTTATTCCCTCGTCTTGCCAGTCAGCCCGCTGCTTATTTAAGAGATACGCTGGAGCGTTATCGAAAAAATATTAAATGGCGTCCCCAATCGCCGATGCAGGATATAGCGGCCAGCCTTGATGATGAGAAGCTGGATGCTCTGGTGGCTTATTTGTCTTCGCTTCGATAGCTTTGTGAAAAACGTATCGTGATATTGATGATTCCCCGGCAGCTTTCTGAAATAAAAGGGCCGGGGCGATTTAATGCCCCCTTTGTTTTATTTTTCAAAGGGGGGTATTGATGGTTTTTATAATTTATTACTGTGGCAATCCGAGCAGGTAACCTGATGTCCTTTCGGGAATAGCACGCTGTTACCATCCGGGCAGAAAGCCGTTCTTTTATCGCATTTAAGGATACGGTCGGTTTTCATTGCGGATAATACTGTGCCTTCCCCATTGCGACCATGACAGGCGCGGCAGGCATTGGGGTTTTTCTCTGCAAAATCATCATGGCCACCATCGGCAAATTTTTCGCCGGCTGTACCAACCGGGTGCATGCCATGTGGTCCATCCAGATTAATACCCAGATCCCCTGTGTGGCAGGTGCTGCACTCGCTAATGACACCACTGTGTCCCTGTAACTGTATGGCGGCAACATTATCATTAGCCGCAGGATTACTATTAGGCCAGATGGCATGGGTGGCCCCATGGCAGGATTCACATTGCACGCCCTGGTGGCCGGCACTTATGCGATACAGTTGAGGGTTGCCGGTTGAGGCAACAGCCGGTTCTGCAAAACGTTTATTGGTGGGCACGATAGGCGTGGCCTTGGCATCATTTTTCAACCAGGCCTGCATCAGGCGGATGCCGTCAGGTGCTCCAAGGGTGTTGGCATTGCCGTGCATATTATTTAACACATCACCCGTGTGGCAGGAGCCGCAGCTGGGTACATTGGCCCAGGGTACGCGCGGGGTTGATGGGTTGGTATAAAAATCCGATGCCAGTTCAAAGGCGCCGGGATTTGTGGCGCTGACGTTTCTGGAAAAGTCATCACCTATCTGTTTCATATCCCCGTGACAGTCCTGGCATAACATGCCACCACTTTCCATGGCGCCTCGCAGGCAGCTGGTCTGACGTCCGGGATGACACTGATAGCAGGTCTGTTGCAGGACATTATCCGCCAGCAAAGGATCCCGCAACTGACCATTGGCATCAATGGGTGGTGGCATAGATGGGAACAGGGGTTTGCCATTGGTATCGGTGAGGGTGGCATGATGGCTGTGCATCACATTAGACATGGATTTGTTTTTTACCTGATCACGGCCGTTAGACGGATTGCCGGGTGAGGTGTCGTTTTCCGGGCCACGGGGGCCGACCTGGGCCAGATCCAGTGCTGGGGTGTAGTGGCAGGTTTGGCAAATCACCGGGGTGGAATTTTCCAGATCAGTGCCGTGCTTCTGATCGTGGAGTCGCAGGATATTAATATCCGCCGCATATTCTTTACTGACCAGTAGTGGCACCTGATCCAGTTTGGGGTCATCCAGTGTGGTAGCCAGATTATTCAGATTACGGGTGGCTGATCCATTGCCCCCATCAATCGGGGCGCCGTGGCAGCCCTGACAATTGGATTCACCGGAAATCGGTGCCACGGTATCAACTGAGGCCAGTAATGTGCCGCTACTGTCTTTGGCCTGCACTCTTAATAATGGATAGGGGTTTTCACGGCCCGCATCATCAAAGGCGCTAAGGGGCACGCCTGCTGCTTCAAACCAGTTGACGTTATGGGATGTGTAGCCAAAGGGAAAATCGGTAAAGAACGGCAGGCTGGATACAAATTGATTAAAGCTTTGTGGATCATTCACATTATAGGGTGAGAGTATGCCCGGCATTGATGCCTGAACAGCGGCGAGTGTGCCATCGCCTAAATAAAGGCGTTCTGTATCCGGTACAGGTAAGCCCTGGTCAGCTGCCGGCGGAAAAGTTTCCAGCACACCGGGCGGGTAGAAAGGACGGTAGGCTTTCAGGGCAATGGGTTCATTTGAGCCCAGGGCAATATCCCAGAAATTGGTTTTAAACACATTACCGTTAACCGTGCTATAGCGCAGTGGTTGACCGGAGGGGCTTAAGCCGGCCAGGACTGGATCTGTTGCACTGGATGCAGCGGAATAGCTGACGCGGGTGCCATTTGCCAGGCTTAAAATATCCGGCTCGGAACCTTTACGAATGACCTGTGCATGGAGCACATTAAAAGGTGGCAGGATACTGGATATACGAGTATCAAAATCACTACAGTGCATACCCAGATCATTGCTGGCAAATACCGTATAAGCGGATTGTCCACCCAGAGGCTGTTCAGTTACCGAACTCATGGCTAAAGGGCCGTTCTGGCTGCTTGAGTTGATGGAAACATTGGGGCTGTTAGTGGGTGGCTGGGCGGTAACATTTATGCTGATTGTTTCAGAATCCCTAAGCAGGCCATCACTCACGGTAAATGTGATTAATGTGTTGCCAACAGGGCCTGCATTTGCCCAGCTGAAAAGTGCGCTGCCATCACCATTATCTGTCAGGCTTGCACCGGCAGGCAGAGGGCTGGCCGTTATATTTAATGTATGATTGGGCAGGCCATCATCGGTTGCGTTTACGGTGAATTCCAGTGTGTTTCCGGTAACGACGGATTTGTCTCCAATGGGAGATAAAGTTGGTGCTGTATTGGTATTATCTGTAGGCGGGCTTGTACTGCCATCGCAATTTTCAGGCGCATCCTTAACATCTTTTTCATCTAACTGGCCATCAGACTGTGTGGCCCGGATGCGACATGGAATGGTTGATAGATCTTCAGCGCGAACTTTCCATTTTTTATCACTGATATTGTCGCTACCGATGACGGTACTGGTGCTGGCATTCGTGACAGTAACGCTTTCGTCATTACTTCCTTTGCCTTTAACGCTTAAGCGATTTTTTTCGCTGTCCCATTTGGCTTCTTCAATAATAAAAGTCTGTTCGTCATCATTGTTATCGTCGTCGCTTTTACTGGTTAAGTTGTCTGCATTGCCAGTATTGTCACTGCTACAGGCCGATGATAAAACAAGAAAACTTATCATAGCGATATTAAGTAAATACCTGAGAAGCATGGTTTTATTCATTGGATATAGAGTCATTTTTTATCCCTCGGCCTGTTTCATTTATGGGCTATATGATGGCCCGCCTTAGCTAATGTAAATCTGAAGCTATATTCAGAAGTACGCAGAGGAAATGCTACAGCGTCCGAGTATTTGATTTTTTACAGGAGTTCTCAAAAATAACCGTAAACAGGGAAAGTTCAGAGGCAGGTGGTTAATATGTAATGCAATTCACATTAAAGAATATCAGTCAAGTAATGGGGTAAAGAAACCTGCGGCAAATGCTATGGCCTCATCCAGGGTGAAAATTTGCCGTTGATCCGCCTGTTCATTTAACCACTTTAGGGCCGTATTTTTTTGCTTAAGAAAAATCATTTCAGTACACAGACTATTGGCGCAGGCTGTGCCCTGTGATGCTGCATTCCAGTTAATGCCTAAATAAATATCAGCATTATTCGATGGCTTAATCAGCGTTTTGCCTTGTTGATAAATTTCAATCACCGCAGCTGTTATATGGCAACGGGATTCTATTTTGACTTCAATGTTATACATCGAACTGATGGCCAGTGAGTCGAGCGCACACATGCTGTATACACTGTGGTTATTAAAGCTCACTTTATAATGACGTTTTTCCATGGTGAATGGATAAGCGCCAACAAGCTTGCCTGCATTATCCAGTACCACCATGTCATTTTTTTGCAGAATATCACAGGCCTCGCCTGCATTATTGATTGCTGCGAGTTCTTTTTTATTCAGGCT
>JALTRC010000172.1 GCA_026998145.1 Gammaproteobacteria bacterium | reverse complement strand
TTAAGGGATTTACTGTGGAAATTCGTCATGGGCATACGGCCACTAAAACTGATTTTGTCCCCCGGCTTAACAGTTGTCACCGGACCTGCAGCCCAGACAGGCTGGTTATTAAACTGAATTTTGACATAGGTATAGCCGCCGGCATCAAATGTTTCCTCTAGCTTACCCGTAAAAATATTCTGTGCCCGGTGGTTTATATTCGGCTGGGAGCTGGCTGATTTTTCCGTGTCAGTCGGCGTATTATGCTGCTGTTGGCAGCCACCTAATAAAGGCGTGCTTAAAAGTGCTATAGCGATCAGGGTTTTCATAAACATAATCTATCCTTTTGAAATTCAATATAATGAATTGGGCTGATTATGCCACAGGGATATGATTTTTATTTGCTGGTAATCAATAAACCGCCACTCATAGAAAATCCATTTTACTGTATTCACTTCTATACTGGGTAAGATATACCAACTGGGGAAAAATAATGAAAACTGTTGCAGATATTATGACCCGCAAGCTGGTGACCCTGCCAGCGGATGCCAATATTCACCAGGCCCGTGAACTCTTTAAGCAATACAATATTCGCCATCTGCCGATTGTAAATGCAGAGGGTCAATATGAAGGTTTGCTAACGCAGCGGGATTTGTTGAATAGTGCCTTTTCGATTGTGGAGAAATACGGTGTCAGTAAACTGGTGCAAAAAGAAGAACAGATACAGGTGGCTGAAGTCATGAGTCGGGATAGCGAGGTTATGCCGTCCGATGCGGCTTTGATAAAAGCCGGTGAATTCTTTTTAGCCCATAAGCACAGTTGCCTGCCTGTTGTGGATAATGGCCGGCTTTGTGGCATTCTGACATCCATTGATTTTGTAAGGCTATCCCTGCACCTGTTAAAAAGTGAGTAGGAAGGGAGAGTATTAATCAGGCCGCTGCACTTTCTTCAAAACGGAATTTTTCCACATTCCATTGCGCTTCAGAGGCTTCTAAAATCAGGCAGGAAGGGCCGCCACGGGTGCGGGTATGGCCGGCAGCGCCCGGATTAATAACAGTCGGTTGCTGATCGTCATCCACAATCATGGTGTGAGTGTGACCATAAACGATCATCCGGGCATCCGGGTGGGCCTGCCTTAATAACTGGTGGTCCGGCTGGTGCATGCCGTGAATATGTCCATGTTCAATACACAGCTTGCCGCCGGGCAGGTCAAGTTCCGCGGTACGGGGCAGGGCGTTTACAATGTCGGCATCTTCTGCCGGCCATAGGGCGGCAATATCGTTATTGCCTGTAACGGCGGTAAGATTGGGATTTGCTTCGCTGATCTGCTGTAACACGCTGGCTGCGCAGATGTCACCTGCGTGAACAACCTGATCACAGCTTTTGATAATTTCCATAATACTGGGGTCAATAACACCGTG
>JALTRC010000171.1 GCA_026998145.1 Gammaproteobacteria bacterium | reverse complement strand
TAAGCTGGGTTAAAGTCAAAGCAGATTTAGGTGGTATGCAATCTAAATACGGTAAAAACTTGCAAAGCAGACTTTATCGAATGAATTGCTACATTGGGTAAATAGCGGGCAAGTTTTCAGTTGTATTACATGCCCAACAAATAGTTTAAGCCGACCCCCAAAGCTGTGCGCCTTTTGTGGGAAAAGCATCCACAAAAGTCACCCAGTTTCGGGGTCGGCTTAACTAAGGCGTTAGCCATAAAAGGGAATCATGAGTGATCTTCTAGTTAAAATAGCAAAACAGAGGTTTGATAAACCCTCTTCTCAAATCGTACATTTTGTCGATAATGAAGAGGCAAATGCAATTCTCAATAATTTAGAGGAATACCCGCATGCCTATGTGTTAGCTTGCCTAATGGATAGACAAATAAAAGCTGAAAAAGCATGGATTATCCCATATGAAATCTATAAAGAATTTGGTTCATTTAATATTAACTCTCTTATAAATATCAGCCTTGATGAATTAATAAGGTTTTTTAACAAAAATAAGCTGCATAGATTTAACGAGATGATGGCAGAGGTTTTTTATTATGGGATTTCTGATATTGTAAACAAATATAAAGGAAATGCATCAAATATATGGTCAGGAAATCCTAGCAGTTCATCTGTTGTTTATAAATTTCTTGAATTTAAAGGCAGTGGTATAAAAATATCTACTATGGCTGCAAATATATTAGCAAGGCAATTTAGAATTCCTTTCTCCGATTATTATTCTATTGATATATCTCCAGATATTCACATCAAACGAGTAATGAAACGCATGGGTTTTGTACCGTTCGATGCAAATAACGATATGATTATTTACAAAGCAAGAGAAATAAATCCAGAGTTTCCAGGTATCATTGATTTCTCATGTTGGGAGATTGGAAGAAACTGGTGTAGACCTAAGACACCATTATGTAGTGAATGTATTGTTGATAGTGACTGTAAAAAAGTAATCTAAATGGCTAACAAGGCGTTACACACAGACCCAAAAAGTTTCGCACCTTTTGTGGCGCTTCGCTATAATGCCACAAAAGTCACGAAACTTTTCGGTCTGGTGAACTAGGCGTTGGGCTTAAAAGGATAAAAGCAAAATAAAAATTAACGATAAGTCATCCTGAAATTATTATAAAAAATAAAAGCATTTGTTGTTTCATCGCCCCAAACGAATTAGCCGCTGATGCGGGAAAATTAAAAATAAAACTGAATAGTTTTTAAGGAATAACAAAACAAGAAACAATATCCAAGCCGCGCAGCGGGTAGCTGTTATATTGAGCAAGCAATAAGGATTCAGGTTTGTGAGAAGAAGTCAGACATCTTATTTCCTGAGCGATAATCAGATTCAAAAATCAGAAATGTGCCTCCGGCATGTCCTGGTAC
>JALTRC010000170.1 GCA_026998145.1 Gammaproteobacteria bacterium | reverse complement strand
AGCCAGGCATTGCTGTCCGGTTTTAGTGCATCGGGCATATATTCATAATAGGCCTCATCCAGTACCACAATGACATCTTCTGACTGGGCGGCAATAAAGGCTTCCAGCTCGGCCACATCCAGCCAGGTGCCGGTGGGATTATTGGGATTGGCCAGAAAAATCACCCGGGTATTGGTTGCAACCTGATCGGCCATCGCCGATAAATCATGGCCATAAGACATGGTGGCATGATCTGCCGGCAAGGCGCTGGCCACCTTATGCTCGGCGCCCACCGCCTGGGTCACGATGGGATAAACCGCAAAGGCATATTCTGAATAGACAGCGGATAAACAGGGGGATAAAAAGGCGCGGGCGATTAGCTCCAGCACGTCATTGGAACCATTGCCCAGGGTAATACAGCTGGCATCCACCTGATGTTTTTCCGCCAGCGCCTGAGCCAGTTTATGGCCGCCACCATCCGGATAAAAATTAATCTCCCCCATCACCTGCCTGGCCGCATCCAGCGCCAGTGGACTGGGCCCCAGAGGATTTTCATTGGAGGCCAGCTTAATGGAATTGGCGATACCCAGCTCCCGCTCCAGCTCCTCTATGGGTTTACCGGGCAGATAGGGTTTAAGCTGCTGTACGCCGGGCACAGCCAGAGACTGAAAGTGCTTTTTCATATTTTATAGAACAGCCATCGGGTAGGCACCCAGCACACGAACCATGGCGGTTTCATGCTCGATTTCCAGCAGCGCCTCGGCAACCAGCGGGTCATCCTTATGGCCTTCGATATCAATAAAAAATACATATTCCCACACCCCGCGGCGGGATGGACGGGATTCGATCTTGGTCATGCCAATACCACGATCAGCCAGTGGCTTGAGAAAGGCATATAAAGAGCCGGGCTTGTTACGGGTGGTAATCAGCAAGGAGGTTTTATCCTTGCCGCTGGCGGGTACTGCATCCCGGCCAATGACAATAAAGCGGGTGGTATTATCCGGCTCATCTTCGATTTCCGGGCAGAGTACCGGCACCTCATAGATTTCTGCCGCCATGACGCCGGCGATCGCCGCGGTATTTTTTTCATTCTTACTCAGACGCACCGCTTCCGCATTACTGCGCACCGCATATTGCTCAACACCGGGCAGATGCTCATCCAGCCAGCGGCGACACTGTGCCAGTGACTGCTGATGGGAAAACACCTTTTTGATATTAGCCAGCTCGGTTTCATTGGAGATCAGATTATGCTGGATGCGAATATCCACTTCGCCGCAAATATACAGGCTGGAATTAATCAGTAAATCCAGTGTATGGGTAATCACGCCCTCGGTAGAATTTTCCACCGGCGCCACACCAAAATGTGCCTGCCCCGATTCCACACTGCGGAAAATATCCTCAATGGATTTCACCGCATGTTCATCAAAAAACGAGCCGAAATGCTTCAGGCTGGCCACATGGTTGTAGGTACCAGCCGGGCCTAAAAAGGCCACTTTCAGGGGCTTTTCCAGTGCCAGGCAGGAGGACATAATCTCCCGGAACAAACGCGCCATTTCCTTATCACCCAGCGGCCCCTCATTACGCTCGGCAATCTTGCGCAACACCTGGGCTTCACGCTCCGGGCGATAAAAATGCTCGGTTTCCCCGGACTGGATTTTAATCTCCGCCACCTGCTGGGCACAGGCCGCCCGCTGATTAATCAGCGCCTGAATCTGCTGATCCAGGGAATCAATCTTATCGCGAATGCCTGAAAGTTTTTCCTGCTCTGACATAAAAATCAAATCACCCGTACGCTTAAAACACCATCAATGGGACGGATACTATCAAGCGCCGCTTCTGTCGGCTCCGCATCCACATCAATTAAGGTATAAGCCAGATCACCCCGGGACTCATTGGCCATACGCACAATATTCAAACTCGCCTGCCCCAGCGCGTGAGAGATCTGCCCCATCATATCGGGCATATTACGGTTGGCAATAGCCAGGCGCTTCACACCGGCCCGCGCCATTTTAATATTGGGAAAGTTGACCGAATTTAAAATATTGCCATCCTGCAAAAAGCTCTTAAGCTGATCGGCAATCATAATGGCGCAGTTTTCTTCCGCTTCACCGGTCGAAGCCCCCAGATGAGGCAGGGCAATTACTTTAGGATTACCCTTTAACTGGTTGCTGGGAAAATCACACACATAGGCGTGGATTTTACCTGCATCAATCGCCGCCAGCACATCCGTATCATTCACAATACCATCACGGGCAAAGTTCAATACCACGGCGCCGTCTTTCATGGTGGCCAGACGTTCAGCATTGAGCAGATTTTTGGTGGATTCAATCAGCGGCACATGGAAGGTAATAAAATCAGACTGCTTAATCAGCTCGTCCACACTGTCCATACCTTCCACATTGGATGACAGTTTCCAGGCGCTTTTTACCGTGATAGTGGGATCAAAACCAATCACTCGCATACCCAGCGCATCCGCTGCATTGGCAATCTGCACACCAATGGCGCCCAGACCCACAATCCCCAGGGTTTTGCCGGGCAGCTCGTAGCCGACATATTTTTTCTTGCCCTCTTCCACGGCCTTCATGACTTCCGCATCCGTGCCACTCAGGCCTTCGGTGTACTGCCAGGCCTGTGTCAGATTACGACAGGCCATTAGCATACCGGCAATCACCAGCTCTTTTACCGCATTGGCATTAGCGCCGGGGGCATTGAATACCACAATGCCCCGCTCGGACATGGCATCCACCGGAATATTATTGACTCCCGCACCGGCACGGCCAATAGCCTTGACTGAATCGGCCACCGGCTCCTCATGCATTTTAAAACTGCGCAGCATCACCGCATCCGGCTCGGCCGCATCTGCATCCACTGTGTAGCCGGCTTCGGTTAAGCGGCTCAGGCCTTTTTCGGAAATATTGTTATATGTTTTGATTGTGTACATTTTTTAACCTTTGATACGAGCCCTGACGCAAAGACGCCAAGGCGCGAAGAAATTGATTGTTAAAAAGCCATAACAAAATCCGCAACAAACACAAAACTTTGCGCCCTTCGCGACTTCGCGTCATGGCTTTTAGTCAAAACCTTTAACCGTGACGTTTTTCAAAATCCTGCATAAAGGCAATCAGCGCATCCACCCCTTCTTCCGGCATGGCATTGTAAATACTGGCGCGCATGCCGCCCACTGAGCGGTGACCTTTCAGGGTGCTTAAGCCAGCTTTTGCGGCTTCTTCCAGGAACAACCCGTCCAGCTCCGTATTGGCCAGCAGGAAAGGCACATTCATGCGGGAGCGGCAGGGCACATCAACCGGATTGGAATAAAAATCCGAGGCATCAATGGCGGCATAGAGCTTTTCCGCCTTGCGCTTGTTAATGGCCTCGATACCGGCTATGCCGCCCTGGGATTTAATCCACTGGAACACCAGACCGGCGATATACCAGCTATAGGTAGGCGGCGTGTTGTACATGGAATCATTATCCGCATGGGTCTTGTAGTCCATCATGGTGGGCATGGCAGGATCCGCCTTGCCGATCAGGTCTTCGCGCACAATGGCTACACACAGGCCAGCTGTACCCATATTCTTCTGGGCGCCTGCGTAGATCACGCCGTATTTGGACACATCAACCGAGCGTGACAATATATTGGATGACATATCCGCCACCAGCGGCACATCGGTTTCCGGCACAAAGGGGAATTCAACGCCCACAATGGTTTCATTGGGTGTGTAGTGAAGATAGGCCGCATCCGGATTAGTGTTCCAGCTGGATTGATCTTCAACGGTGGTGAACTTGCTGTCGGAAGTATCGCTCACCACATTCACATCACAGAAACGTTTGCCTTCGGCCACGGCTTTTTTCGACCACTGGCCGGTGAGCACATAGTCTGCCGACTTTTTACCCTGCAACAAATTAATGGGCACCATGGAAAACTGTGAGCTGGCGCCCCCCTGCAGGAACAGTACCCTGTAGTTATCCGGGATGGACATGATCTCACGGAAATCCGCCTCGGCCTGTGCGGCAATGGACATATAGTCCTTGCCCCGGTGAGACATTTCCATCACTGACATGCCGCTGCCATGCCAGTCCATCATTTCTTCCTGTGCCTGTTTCAATACGGCTTCCGGCAGTGCTGCTGGCCCGGCGCTGAAATTATATACTCGACTCATTTTCCGCCCTTAGATCTGCTGACAATGGCTTGTTCCCCCCGGAAATCACATTGTCGTTTGTTTAACACAAGAGCGTCAATTTACTTTAAATAACGCTCTTAACTCTTTGTTTTATATTACTCTGATACGTCTTCTGATGAGGAGTCAGAGGTATTATCCAGATCCTCATCCTCTTCAGCTTCCAGCTTTTCAACCCGTTCGATTTCCACCAGCTTTTCGCCTTCCGACAAACGAATCAACATCACACCCTGGGTGTTTCGACCCATGACACGCACATCACTGACCGACGCACGAATCAGGGTGCCCGCATCTGAAATCATCATCATTTCATCATTGTCTTTTACCTGTATGGCGCCAATCACCGCACCATTACGCTCGGATGTGGCAATGGAAATCACCCCCTGACCACCACGCCCCTTGCAGGGGTAATCAGTGGCGGCGGTACGCTTGCCAAAGCCGTTTTCCGTGGCCGTGAGGATAGAGGCATCATCATCCACCACTATCAGACTCATGACCTTCTGGCCATCCTGCAATTTAATGCCTCTTACACCGGCAGCGGTTCTGCCCATGGGGCGTACCGCATCTTCGGAAAAGCGAATCGCCTTGCCGGAGGTGGAAAACAGCATAATATCCTTGCTACCATCGGTGAGCTGTACATCCACCAGGGTGTCGTCACCCCGCAGGTCTACCGCAATAATGCCGCCGGCCCGCTGATTGGAGAAGCTGGACAATACGGTTTTCTTCACAGTGCCGGAGCTGGTGGCCA
>JALTRC010000169.1 GCA_026998145.1 Gammaproteobacteria bacterium | reverse complement strand
CTTCCCTTATTTGAATGTTGAGTGTCTGCAAAAGATTCACGGCGCCTGATTTCAATAGCCGGGCCTGCACAGACAGGCCCGGTATTTTCATGTCTTTGGCTTTTTAGCCGCCCTAAATACTTTTTTCGATTTCATCACATATTTTATTCCATACATGGAACCCTTTTTTTGTTCATAGCGTGTTAAGGGTGTGGATGGCATAAAGCGCCGGTGTATTCGGGGGCTGAGCTGTCCATGCAATCAAATCTGACTTTCCCTGTGTGGGTGTCCTGATATTGCAATTGATAATGGTGCGCTATGAAAAATAAACTTTTAAAACTTTCTGTAGGTCTGCTGGGCACAGGTGCCTTATCAGCCTGTGGCGGTGGAACCAGTACAGGTACGATTTCCCAGGGAAGCGGAGTGATTAATGGCCAGTTTATTGATTCACCGGTAAGTGGCCTGCGTTATGAATCTTCTCAATTTAGCGGTGTTACTGATGAGGCCGGAAATTTCCAGTGCCAGCTGGCCGAGCCGGTCAGTTTTTATATTGGCGCGGTGGAAATCGGTTCATCCACCTGCCAGCGAATTATCACCCCCCAGACGCTGGCAGCCGAAATTATCCAGAGTGCGCCCCAGACTATTACCAGTGCCTCAGGTGTAGTGACCACTGTTGCCGGCAGTAGCCAGACACTGGTTAATTCTGCATCACCAACCGATCCGGCCGTGGTTAATCGGGTGCGCCTGTTACTGACGCTGGATACGGACGATGACCCGAGTAATGGTATTCAGCTGCCATCACAGGCTGAGCAGGCACAGTTAAGTCAAACGTCAGTCAATTTTAAAAACACCGCATATTTTGAATTCCAGGCAGCAGCTCTGATTCAGCAACTGCCCTCCGTCAGCAATAAAAGTGTGCAGGATAGTATCTCGGCACAGGCGCATTTCAGCGATACCTTACAGACTATACCAGCCGTTACCGGCGAGCTGGCACTGAGTGGTCGCCCGGCACCTGAAGGTAATATTGGTCAGTATTACGATGTGAATACGGGGCTCTTTAATGAAGCCGGACTACAGCAGAACCATCCTGAAATATATGGCGCATCCGAGACATTATCCCCCGATAGGGGCGAAAGGGAAGGTGACGATGATGAGTATGAAAATGAAAGGGATGATGATTAAACAGATGAGAGGTTTCTTAGCCGTTTTATTGATTATATGGGGGTGCGCCAGTTTGGCTGCCTGTAGTCACTTTCAACCACAGGCGGTTAAGCCCTGGCAAAGAGGCGTACTGGCCAGAGACAATATGCAACTGGTGACGAACCCGGTACAGGAAGGCCTGAACGAGCATATTTACTTCAGCAAGGAAGCCGCATCAGGGGGCAGTGGAATTGGTGGAGGTGGCTGCGGATGCAATTAAGGCGAAAACTGGG
>JALTRC010000168.1:1127-1413 GCA_026998145.1 Gammaproteobacteria bacterium | reverse complement strand
CCCATAGCATACATCCAAATTACACCGATAAACACGATGATAATCACGGGCCGATTATCAATAATGGCCCGGTGATTAAACTCAATGCCAATCAGCGCTATGCATCCAATAGCGAAACCAGTGCAATATTTAAACAGCTGTGTAAAAAAGCCGACGTGCCGGTGCAGTCATTTGTGGTGCGCAGTGATATGGCCTGTGGCAGCACCATTGGGCCAATTACCGCCAGCGAGATTGGTATTAAAACCCTGGATGTGGGGGTGCCGACTTTTGCCATGCACTCCATTCG
>JALTRC010000168.1:0-1117 GCA_026998145.1 Gammaproteobacteria bacterium | reverse complement strand
GGCAGGCCGTTGGGATGGCTGGTATTTATTCCGGGTTTTAAAAGAATTTTATGTCTGATAGATAAGATTTTGACACAGAGGCACGGAGGCACAGAGCGGGTTTATTTTTTTCAAAAAAGTGTACAGAGTCGAATTTAACTTTATTCAAAGTTTCCTTAATTATCTAACTGGATTTGATTCTGACACCTGAACTTTTTTACAAAATATAATAATGCTCTGTGACTCTGTGCCTCTGTGTCAATGCTTTCAGAAGTACATTAATTTTCATTTGCTTTTTCTCTCACCCCCACAAAACCTTTATACAGTCGATTATTTTTCTCTTTTCTTGTTTTAAATCAGGTTTTTTACATGCAAAAGTCATCAATTAACACTATTCTGTAGAAAATAATAAGAAAACAAGACTTGATGGAACCTGGCGATAATCAGACTCTGGATGTAAAGCCTTATGTTCTTGCCATGCAATTATATGGCACGGGTTTCTGTGAGTATGATTTACCGCCGGGCAGTGATGTGCAGATCAGTGCATCCTGGGCTGACATCCTCGGTTATGATGTGCGGGAAATTCCCCACGGTCAGGCTTTTTTAAGCTGGTGGGGGCAGCAGCTGCATCCCCACGATCACCAGCGGGTTCTCGCTTCTTTTAATCGTTTATATTCATCTGCTAAAGATCGCCTCCGTTGCCAGTTTCAGATTCAACATGCCAAAGGTCACTGGCTGGATGTTGAAGTGCTGGCCTGCGCCATTAAACGTAATGCAGAGCATAGAGCCGAGCGAATTTTCAGTGTGATGCGGGAATTGCAGGCAGATGAGAATCCCTACCGTTCCATGCTGGAGAATTTACACGAAGGCATCTGGGTGCTGGATAAATATCACAATATTCAATACGTCAATCAGTACATGGCCGACCTGCTGGGATACCGGGTCACCGATATGCTGGGCAAGGCCTACTATTCCTTTATTAATGAACGGCTGGTGGAAAGCAGTCGCTCCATTTTGCATTTATTAAAGGATGGGGAAGAGCAGAGTTTTTTATTTGAACTGCGCCATAAGGATGGTTCGCTGGTGTTTGTGAATATGAGCGCTACTCCCATGCTGGATGAAGAAGGCCAGTACAATG
>JALTRC010000167.1 GCA_026998145.1 Gammaproteobacteria bacterium | reverse complement strand
GTTTGGGTGCTGCGCCCAAAGGGATCAAAAAAAGAATTGCTGCGGCTGCTTTTAATAATATCGACTTCGGCAATCATTGGGTTGATATGCAGCTGGCCGACTTCCTGAGGGAATAGCGCATAGCGCTGTTCCAGTACCAGATAAGGGGTGTTGCCCCGATAGGTTTTATATTGTTTAACCTTGCCCAGAACTTCCGTTACCGCATCCATATCGTTGATTTTTAAATCACTGAAACGGTAGCTGTTTAAATTTTTAGAGCTGAGCAGTCGTAGCGTAACGATAAGCTGTCCCTGCACCCAGGTCTGTTTTTTATCGGCTTCCAGTTCCAGCATCAGGGACTTATTGGTGCCATAGGATTTGCTGTTTGTTGCGGCGCTGGCCTGCTTAACGGTAATCTGCATCTGCGGGCTGCGATCCTTACCAAAGGATATGGAGGGAATGGTAATCACCCCGGCCTGTTTGGCCATTAAACTTAAGGTCCATTTGGTGCTGCGTTTATAGTCGCCGTTTATGATGCTGATATTGCTGCTCTGGCTGCGGCCTAAAATATCAAAATCTTTTTCCAGCGGCGAAAAATCCGGATCATCATCCACCGAACCGGTGGCTTCAAATTCCAGATGAAAAGAATCGCTGAGTAGCACCGGATTAAAATCGGAGGTGACGGTAATCTGGGCCCCATAAGCCTGACTGCTCAGCAGGGTAAATAAAATAATCACAATATGGTGTTGTATATATTTTTGCATGATCTTTGTCTGTTCGTTTGTCCTGTTCACTGGTTACCAGTCCTGCTGTTCATCTGACTGGTAACCCTGTCTGTTATATTGGTACCTGAATTTATTTCTCAACAGGCCGCCCGGATCATCGGGGATACGGCGCAGCCATTGTTTTGCCGCCTGCTCGGATAATGATGGGGCTTTATCATCTGGTGAGGCCTTGGCCTGCTCGGTTTTCTGTGCATTTTTCTGCTTTTCCTGTGCCGCTTTTTCTGCCTGAGCTGCCGCCTGTCTGGCCTGTTCCTGTTTTTTCTGTTGCTCAGACTGTTTCTGCCGGGAGGCCTGTTGCTGATCCTGTTGGCCGGATGATTTTTCAGCGGACTTCTGTTTGGCGTTTTGTTCAGATGAGGCTTTATTTTGCTGATCTGATTTTTTGCCAGACTGCTGCGCAGATTGTTTGTCCTGCTGCTTATCTGAGCCGGAAGCCGATTGCTGTTGTTGCTGGCCGCTGTTGTTCTTATCCTGCTTTTGTGAAGCGCCACCCTGTTTGTTCTGCTGGTTTTTCTGGCTTTGTTTGCCGCCCTGCTGATTTTTCTGCTGCTGTTGCTGGGCAGAATTCTGTTTGTTGTTTTTATCGGATTGTTTGCCTGATTTATTTTGTTGCTTTTGTTGCTGCTGTTTCTGTTTTTCCAGCAGTTCCTTATTGTATTTTGCATCCTTATGCTCAGGGTCTAGCTTCAGGGCTTTATCATAGGCTTTAATGGCCTCATCCAGTTTGCCGGATTTTGCCAGTGCATTGCCCTGATTATAAAACCCCTCAGCGGTTTTATTTTTGGCGAAATCTTTCATGGCCTGTTCATACTGACCAGCCCTGTATTCAGCACTGGCTTTCCAGTTTGGATCTTTAAATAATTCTGCTGCCTGTTTGGCCTGATTATTTTTTAATGCCTGCGCGGCCCGCTGGTTATCATTAAGCCACAGCTCATCCCAGCTCAGTGCATGGGCCGGTTGTGGTAATGGCAGAATAAAAAAGATTAACAAAGTCAGATAGCCGCGGCGAAATGCCAGCAGGGCAAGTGGAATCACAATCAGTAATAACCAGTGTCCCTGTTCCTGCCATTGATCGGTTTTTAATTCGCTGGCCGATAGTTTTTCCTTAAAACGATTCGCTGTCATTAATTGATTAATGGTTTGAATATCCGAATCATCGGCGCTGATAATACTGAATCGCCCGTGACCTTCTTTAGCCAGTTGTGACAAGGCAGCGGTGTTAAGTTTTGGAATGACAATAGAGCCACTGGCGTCTTTTAAAAAGCCGCCATTGGCCAAAGGTATGGGGGCGCCTTCTGCTGTGCCCACAGCAAGCACAGAAACCCGATAGCCATCTTTCACGGCTTTTTCTACTGCGCTCTGCGCCGAAGGATCGGCGCCATCCGTAACCAGTAAAATATCACCACGGGGAATGCCTGCATTGCGAAATAGCTCTTCCGCTTTTGCAATTGCCTGCTCCGCGTGGCTACCCTGAGCCGGCATAATATCGGTTGTCAGGCTGGATAATAATGAGGCAATGGTCTGGGTGTCATCGGTCAGTGGCGTAACCGTAAAGGCATTGGCTGCATATACAATCAGTGCCGTCTGACCTTCTTTACGCAGTTTTAATAAATCGGAAATTTTCAGGCGCACGCGGCTCAGGCGCGAGGGTTTAATATCCGTGGCATCCATGGAGCGGGATAAGTCCAGTGCAATCACCAGTGCCGACTGTTGTTTAAAAACCGGCTGGGGTAATTTTTTCCAGGTGGGGCCGGCCAGAGATAATATGGCCGCCAGTGCGCCAATAAAAAATAAACTCACAGCCGTGCGGCCCCGTTTACTTTCCAGCTGCCGGCTTAATAAATGGGGCAGCAGGGCAGGATCAATCACTGATTGCCAGCTACGACTTAATGAACCCTGTTTAAACATCAACCAGGTGGCTGCCAGCAGAGGCAGCAGGGCCAGTAACCACAGGGGACGAATAAAATGAAAGTGTTCCATTATTTTCTAACTCCCAGTAGTTTTAAAGTGGTAACGATGCTGGCCAGAATAAAGGCAATGGCCAGCGGCCAGTAATACAGGGTTTGCACCGGGCGAAAACTTTGTGCATCTTTTTCTACCGGTTCCAGTTGGTCTAACAGGTGATAAATTTTCTCAAGCTCCTGTGTGTCTCTTGCGCGGAAATAACGGCCGCCGGTTTTTCGGGCAATGGCCTTCAGAGTTTTTTCATCCAGATCTGCAGACGGGTTGATACGCCGCGCACCAAAAATGGAGTAGCGAATCATTTCATCGGCGCCTATACCAATGGTGTAAATTTTTAATCCCTGTTTAGCTGCCAGCTCGGCGGCTTTTAAGGGGGAAACTTCACCGGCGGTATTGGCGCCATCGGTGAGCAGTATCAACACCCGGCTTTGCTGTTTTTCATCTTTTAAGCGTTTAATGGCCAGGCCAATGGCGTCACCAATGGCGGTTTCTTTTCCAGCCAGGCCAATGGCTGCCTCATTTAATAATGTGACCACGGTTTTACGATCAAAGGTCAAAGGTGTTTGTAAATAGGCGCGGCGGCCAAATAAAATCAGCCCGATGCGATCACCCTTACGCCGTTTAATAAACTGGCTGGCCACATATTTTGTGGCGGTTAAACGATCCACCGCTTCCCCGTTAATTTCAAAATCCTCCACTTCCATGGAGCCGGATAAATCCACCGCCAGCATCAGATCACGACCGCTTACCGGCAGCTCTACCGGGTCGCCTAAATACTGGGGGCGGGCAGCAGCAATAATCAGAAACAGCCAGGCAATAGCGGCCAGAATTAATAACCAGGGCTTGCCGCTTTGCTGGCTGGATGTGGCAGTAGCGGTTTGAAAATCTTCCATAAACGGCACCAGCAAAGCCGCATCCCGATCACTGTTGGCCGTGGGCAGCAAGCGGCGAATCAGCAGGGGCAGTGGCAATAAAATAAATGCCCAGGGCCATAACCATTCAATCATGTCTGCCCTCCTGCCTGCCCACCCACCTTTTGGGGCAGCTGTTTTAACCACTGGCGTAAGTCGTGAATAAACTGTTCCTCGTTAAAGTTAACGGACTTTTGATAAGGCCCGTCTTTTAATAAAAAAATAATCGGCTGGGGCAGTTTTTCAGGGCTGATATTTTGCAGTTCCCCAAGCCATTGATCGCCAGTTAAACCGGCTATGTTTTTACGGCCCCGATAGGTCATCAGTAGCTGACGTAAAAAGGCGGAAGTTGCCTGTAATAATGCTGTCGGATTATTCTGATGAGCATCCACAATGGCATCAAATTCCTGCACAATAAATTTCTTCAGGGATTTTTTGCGCAGGCGACGAATAAGCGCCGGCAATAAAACCGCCAGTAAAATCAGCAGCGCCAGTAATATCCACCAGCCAATCGCCGGCGGCCACCAGGACACAGGGTCTGGCAGATGAATGTCTCTTAAGGGCAAGGGCTGTTGCGGATTCATTGGCCTTTCCTCAGGCCCAGGCCTTTTTGCAAGCTGCCCAGCAGGTCATCGTCGGTTGACAGGCTAATATGAAAAATGCCCAGCTTCTGACACAGATCCTGCAGGTTTTGCTGATGCTGGGAAAAGCGCTGCTGATATTCCTGACGCAGATTTTTATCGCCTGTATTAATGGCCAGCTCGTTTTCCCCATCGGTAATTTTATAAAAACCGGCAGGGGGCAGCTGTGCTTCCAGCGGATCATGAATAAACAGCATGACCAGATCACTGTGGCGGGATAATTGCGCCAGAGCTTCTTCGCTGTGTTTGTCCATATGGCGAAAATCGGAAATTAAAAAAATCAGGCTGCCGGGTCTGGCCACACGACGCAAACGGTTCAGGGCTTTGGCAGCGGACGCACTATGGGGATGCTTAAGGGGCTGTTTAAAATTATCCCAGGCCGGGTGTTTGGCCAGCTGTTGAATAAAATGCAGGGTGGCTGACTTGCCTCGCTTTGGGCGTAACTCAGTATGCTGTTCCTCGGAAAAAATCAGCCCACCTAAACGATCACCATGCTGGCTGGAACTCCAGGCTAATAATGCCGCAGCCTGCGCAGCCAGCACGGATTTAAACGCCTTGCGGCTGGCAAAAAACATGGGCCGGCGATAATCCACCCACAGCAATATGGGGCGCTCTCTTTCTTCCCGGTATAACTTGGTGTGGGTGCGGCCGGTGCGCG
>JALTRC010000166.1 GCA_026998145.1 Gammaproteobacteria bacterium | reverse complement strand
TTAAGTCGTTTGATGCAGGAACATAATATTCCTGATTTACAGACGCTGGTGGATAAACTCAAATCTCTGGCGGTATCACCCTTAAAAACACAGGTGATAGAAGCCATGACAACTAACGAAACCCTGTGGTTTCGTGATACCTATCCCTTTAAAATTCTCAGTGATGTCATCTTTGAAGAGCTGAAAGATAAACCTGCTATAAAAATATGGTCGGCAGCCTGCTCCAGTGGGCAGGAGCCATACTCAATCAGCATGACAGCAGATGAATACAGCCGCCAGAAATCACCACTGCGTGTGAGTATCACAGCAACCGATATATCCCAGGCAATATTACGGGATGCAAAAGAAGCAAAATATGATGCACTTGCTTTAGCCCGTGGTTTGTCAGATGAACGTAAACACCGTTACTTTACCCAAGTCGGCAATCAATGGCAGGTGAATGGGGATATACGTAGCCGGGTGACGTTTCGTGAATGTAATTTGCTGCAAAGCTATGCATCCCTCGGTAAATTCGATGTGATTTTTTGCCGTAATGTATTGATCTATTTTTCTGCTGAATCCAAATCGAATATTCTTAATCGTATGGCCCAGTCATTAAATCCCAGAGGTTTTTTAATGCTAGGGGCTTCCGAGTCTATTGCCCAGTACTGCGATGCATTTGAAATGGTGCGGGTGAGTACCGGGGTTGTTTATCGGTTGAAGTCGTAAGTTATTAAGTTAAAAGTTATAAGTTCTTATGTCATTCTCGCGAAGGCGGGAATCCAGTTAGCTAATTTATATAACCGTTTAAAAAGTAATTCACCACAGGACACAGGGAACACAGAGAAAAGCTTAGTCCTGTATTGTTACAATAAAATCCTCTGTGACCTTCGTGTCCTCTGTGGTTAAATCTTTTAAGCCAATCGCCAGGCCGCGAAGGCGGAAATGACAAAATCAGGGCAGTTGTCGAACTGCTCTTACAACTTACAACTCCTAACTTGCCACCCCCGGCAATTCTTGCCGCATATCCCTTCTCTGTTAATCTACATAATTCGTAACACATTGTTTTTATTGAATAAATAAAAATGGCACAGGCTGTGCATTGTCATATCCAGACGGAGGATATATGGCAATCAATTTTAATAAGGCTTTAGGTGTACATGACAATGCATTGTTGCTATTTGAAAAGCGCACCCAGCTGATCACTGAAAATATCGTCAATGGGGATACCCCCGGTTATAAGGCGCGGGATATTGATTTTGACCGTGTATTACAAAATCAGCAGGGTAAAGGCCTGTCACTGAAAACCAGCCAGTCCCGGCATATTTCTACGGCTACCAATCTGGATGCCATGATTGAATATCGCGTGCCTGAGCAAAGTTCGGCAGATGGTAATACGGTTGATGTGCAAAAAGAGAAAGCCGAATTTGCTGAAAATATTATTCGTTATCAAACCACATTAAGTATTTTAACCCGTCGTTTCAGCGGTCTTAAAAATGCATTCAGAGGTGAATAAAAATGTCCGTATTTAAAATATTTGATGTTGCCGGATCTGGCATGAGTGCACAGATGTTGCGCCTTAATACGGTGGCCAGCAATATGGCTAATGCAGATACCATGGCCAGCCATCCGGAAGATGTATATAAGGCTCGCCACCCGGTTTTTGAATCGGTAATGAACCGGGTGAATAACACGGATTCAGGTATTCAGGTGCGGGTGAAAGAACTGGTGGAAAGTGAAACACCGGCTGTTGCCCAGTATATGCCCGGCAATCCGCTGGCAGATGAAGACGGTTATGTGTACCGCCCGGCAATTAATACGGTGGAAGAAATGGCCGATATGATTTCGGCTTCCCGCAGTTATCAGAACAATGTTGATGTATTAACAACGGCGAAAGAGATGTTAATCAGAACTCTGTCCTTAGGTCGACAGTAAAGGATAAGTGATGGATATTAATCAGTTTCAGGAAATCGGTTTACGCACTACGGCGCAGCAGGCAGCAGCCGATAATAAGGCCCGCGGTGAGCTGGGGCAGGATGAATTTTTGCAGCTTATGACCACCCAGTTATCCAATCAGGATCCGTTAAAACCCATGGATAATGGTGACTTCCTGGCGCAGATCGCCCAGTTTGGAACCGTCTCCGGGGTAAAAGATTTAAATACTTCATTTAATAGTTTCGCCAGCAGTTTGCAATCCAGCCAGGCCTTACAGGCATCAACTTTAATTGGTCGTGATGTGTTGATTGAGAATAATGAAGCCATTCTGGATCCGCAGGGCAATATGTCTGCGGCTGTTCAGCTGGATCGTGCTGCGGATAATGTCACTCTGAATATTTACAGCGCTAATAATGAATTGTTAGGGCAGGTGGATGCGGGTGCAAGATCTGCCGGGCTGGTGCAGTTTAACTGGGATGGCGTGACCTTAAATGGTAATCAGGCTGCGCCCGGTAATTACCGTGTTGAAGTATCGGTGAAGCGCGGTAGCAATGAAGTGGAAGCCCTGTCGCCCATGGTTGCCGCCAGAGTTAACAGCTTAACGCTGGGAGCCGTGGGTAAGGAAATGCAGGTTGAATTAGAACAACTGGGGCAGGTTGACTTTAGTCGCGTGTTACAGATTTTATAATCCGAGGAGAAAATTATGTCTTTTAGTACGTCATTAAGTGGACTTAACGCAGCATCTTCGGATCTGTCGGTCACCAGTAATAATATCGCCAATGTGGGCACCACGGGCTTTAAAGGTTCGCGGGCCGAGTTTGCGGATATTTTTGCCGCCTCCCCTCTGGGTACAGCGGCTAATGCTATTGGCTCCGGTGTGCTGCTGTCCAGTGTGTCGCAGCAGTTTGGTCAGGGTAATCTGGATTTCACCGAGAATACGCTGGATATGGCGGTCAGTGGCGAAGGTTTTTTTGTGCTGAAACCTAACCAGACCAGCAGTGATTTACTCTATACCCGTGCCGGTGCATTTCAGGTGGATCAAAATGGGGTAGTGGTCAACAGTGCGGGCCAGGTATTGCAGGTTTTTCCAGTGGATACATCCGGCACCGTAACTACCACCAGCTTATCCGGTACCGTGCCCCTGCAGGTGCCAAATACGGTGGGTACACCTCAGGCAACTTCCACGGTCAATATTAATATCAATATGCCAGCCGATGTTTCACCAGCCCTGTCGGCAGCTGCGCTGGATGCGGAGCTGGCCGCTAATCCGGCCAATCCTGCGGCCAGTACTTATCACAATTCAACATCAGCAACCATTTTCGACTCTCAGGGTAATCCTCATATTCTGACCATGTATTTTGCCATGACCAATGATGCCAATAATACCTGGGATATACGCTCAACACTGGATGGTCAGCTGCTGACATCAACCAATGCGCCCAGTGCAGAGCAGCTGGATTTTGATACTTCCGGTCAGCTGGATTTAACCAATACCACCGACGGCGGCGCTATTGTATACAACCCAATTAACCCCGGTAATGGTGCGGCGAATATTGCTCTGGCCATCGATTTTCGTAATCAGGGTAATACGGTTACCCAGGAAGCTCAGGGCTCATTTCTGGTGCAGTCATTAACCCAGGATGGTTTTGCAACCGGCCGTTTAAGTGGTTTGGAAATTGATGACCAGGGGGCTATTCGTGCCAGCTTTACCAATGGTCAGACAACTGAGCTGGGCAAGCTGGCGCTGGCTCGTTTTGATAATCCACAGGGCCTGCGTCAAACCGGTAATACTTCCTGGGTTGAAACGGTTGAATCCGGAACGGCTGCTGCCGGTGAAGCGGGTACGGGTAATTTTGGTCTGGTACAAACTGGCGCACTGGAAACCTCCAATGTGGATTTAACCGCCCAACTGGTTAAATTAATTACCGCACAGCGTAATTTTCAGGCCAATTCAAAAGCCATTGAAACGGCTAATGCGGTCACTCAGACGATTATTAATATTCGATAGTTTATTAGTCGTTAGTCTAAAGACTAAATGAAAGAGATTTTCCATGGATAAAATGTTATTTACCGCAATGAACGCAGCCAGTCAGGCGATGCAGGCGCAGGCAAAAATCAGTCACAATCTGGCCAATGTCAGCACCACTGCATTTAAAGCCGAACTGGATGTGTTTGATAGCTGGCATGTGGAAGGGCCGGGCATGAATACGCGGGCCTATAACAAATTACAGGAAACCGGCAATGATTTACGCGCCGGTAATTTTGTGACCACCAGCCGTGAGCTGGATGTGGCTATTCAGGGTAAAGGCTGGATAGTGGTGCAGGGATCGGGCGATGCCCTGCGCCGGGATGCCAATGAAGCCCTGACCCGCGCCGGTGATTTGCGTATTACCGCCAATGGTCAGTTAATCAACGGTGGTGGTCATGCGGTAATGGGTAACAATGGCCCGATTGTTCTGCCCCCATCGGAAAAAATTGAAATTGGTGCAGATGGTTCCATTAGCGTGATTCCCATCGGTCAGTCGGCCAATACTTTAGCCATAGTGGATCGCATTAAACTGGTTAAGCCGGATGATGCCGACATTATCAAAGGGGATGATGGCCTGATGCGTACCCGCAGTGGTCAGATACCCGATGCGGATGCCAGCGTTACCCTGGTATCCGGTGTACTGGAAAACAGTAATGTGAATGCGGTTGGTGAGCTAACGGATCTCATTCAGAATGCCCGCCAGTTTGAAGCCAGCATCAAGCTGATGAAAACGGCGCAGGAAACGGATGCCGCTTCATCACGCTTATTAAGAAATAGCTAGGAGAAATAAAATGAATCCTGCTTTATGGATTTCCAAAACCGGTCTGGATGCACAGCAAACCCGTTTGTCTGTGATCTCCAATAATCTGGCCAACGTCAACACCACCGGATTCAAACGGGATCAGGCGGTATTTGAAGATCTCATTTATCAGAACCTGCGACAGGCTGGCGGTCAGTCATCGCAGAATACTCGCCTGCCTTCCGGCAAAAGTCTGGGCACAGG
>JALTRC010000165.1 GCA_026998145.1 Gammaproteobacteria bacterium | reverse complement strand
ATCTGTGGCGAAGCAGCCAATGGTGGCGAAGCGCTGCAACAGGCACAAACCCACAAACCGGACATTATTCTGCTGGATATTCGCATGCCCGGTATCGACGGTCTGGAAACGGCCCACCATCTGAATCAGCTTAGCCGCCCGCCTGCGGTTATTTTTACCACCGCATTTAGCGATCATGCCCTGCAGGCCTTTGAAGCCCATGCTGTAGATTATCTGCTTAAACCGGTAAAACAGGAGAGGCTGGATAAAGCCCTGCAATCGGCTAAGCGCCTGACTCGCCCGCAGATACAGGAACTCAATACAAATCCTGAAGAAGCCAATATCCGCAGCCATATATGCGTCAAGGTTCGCGGCGCCCTGGAACTGATCCCCTTGCAGGAAGTGCGTTATTTTATGGCCGATCATAAATACGTCACCCTGCGCACCATCGACCATGAACACCTGATTGAAGAATCCCTTAAATCACTGGAAGAAGAATTCAACCACCTGTTTACCCGTATTCACCGTAATGCCCTGGTGGCTGACCAGTATATTCTGGGGCTGGAAAAAAATGCCGAAGGCCACTGTGTGGTCAATATCCGGGATCTGGAAGAACAGCTGGAAATCTCCCGACGGCATCTGCCCCAGGTGAGAAAAAAAATCAAAAGTCTGACGGCTTATCGCTAGGCACTTAATAAGTGTATAAAAGCTTTGACGCGAAGACGCAGAGGCGCGGAGAAAAGCTATAAGAAATATTTTTATATTATCTTTGCGACCTTCGCATCAAAGCCTTAAATTCAATCCCCATTGCAAAGCCCCGGCCCACATTTTTTTAGCCCTCCATTAAGAAGGAAACCCTGATCAATTCATAAACTCACATTTCACGCTTAAAATGCGCGGTTTCTGCGTTGCGAATCTTCCCAATAGCCTGCTATTGCGTGCGATTCGACGCCTTGAATCCACACATTTTAAACGCAAACTGTTTCGTCCAGAATTAATCAGAGCTTCCTTAAATAATGCTAAAATAGCCGCCAATTCAAACAACAAAGACCCTATCCATGTCCCAGACTATCCGTATCGCCACCCGTAAAAGCCCCCTGGCCATGTGGCAGGCCGAAGAAGTTGCCCGCCAGCTGAAGCTGCATCACCCTGAGCTTGCAGTTGAGTTTGTAAAAATGACCACCAAAGGCGACAAGATTCTGGATGCCCCCCTGGCCAAGGTGGGTGGCAAGGGTCTGTTTGTTAAGGAGCTGGAGCAGGGCATGCTGGATGGTCAGGCGGATATTGCCGTGCACTCCATGAAGGACGTGCCCATGGCCTTTCCCGAAGGCCTGCACCTGCCCATTATTATGGAAAGAGAAGATCCCCGGGATGCCTTTGTTTCCAGTCACTACACCTCCCTGGGTGATCTGCCCGCCAATGCCCACATTGGTACCTCCAGTC
>JALTRC010000164.1:1207-1424 GCA_026998145.1 Gammaproteobacteria bacterium | reverse complement strand
TTTAACCGGCCAAAAACTGAAACTCACGTAGCCAACCGATACCGGCGAAGGCAGCTTGAGTTCGAGAAAATTCAGGCGGCTCTGCCGTTATGATATTATTCCGGACAGTAGTGCGCGCAGGCGGGAACCCAGCCTTCACAATCTTTGCATACTTTGCGTCTTCACGTCAGGGCTTTAACTATTCAGCAGATTCATTTTTAGATAAATAATCTTCCAC
>JALTRC010000164.1:0-1197 GCA_026998145.1 Gammaproteobacteria bacterium | reverse complement strand
TTTTTGATCTGTTTGGCTTCTTCCAGGGTTTTGCCCTTCATCCACTCAGTCACTAATGAGCTGGATGCAATGGCGCTGCCGCAGCCATAGGTTTTGAATACAGCGTTTTCAATCACACCGTCATCACCCACTTCAATTTGCAGACGCATTACATCACCACAGGCGGGAGCGCCGACCATGCCGGTGCCAACATTTTTGGCATCTTTGTCCAGTACGCCCACATTGCGGGGGTTTTCATAATGATCGAGTACTTTGTCACTGTAGGCCATGATTGCCTCCTGTTTGTTTTCTGCTTTTGACGCGAAGGCGCAAAGTACGCAAAGACGTATGTGTTGATGAAGCTGTCGTTCCCGCCTACGCGGGAACGACAGCTTTTGAACAGCACATTCTTTCTTTGCGTTCTTGGCGTCTTTGCGTCAAGGCTGTTTCGTTCAGTTTCTGTTTTTGACACAGAGCCACAAAGTGTTTTGGGCTATTTCAACCACCACTTCCAATACCTCTGTGACTCCGTGCCTCTGTGTCAATTTGTTTTTACCGTTCGTTTTGACGCAAAGATTGTGAAAACTGGATTCCTACCTACGCGGGAATAACAGCTTTTACCAACACATGCTTTTCTTTGCGCCCTTTGCGTCTTTGCGTCAAAGCTGTTTCCCTCAGTGCGCCGCCCACTGTACGCTGTTTAAATCAATCCCGTCTTTGTACATGTCCCATAAGGGGCTAAGCTCTCGCAGTTTGTTTACCGCTTTTTTCACCAGTTCGATGGTGTAGTCGATTTCTTCCTCGGTGGTGTAGCGGCCGATGGTGAAGCGTAAGGAACTGTGGGCCAGTTCATCACTGCGGCCAATGGCTCGCAGCACATAGCTGGGTTCCAGGCTGGCGGATGTGCAGGCGGAGCCGGAGCTGACGGCGATGTCTTTAAGCGCCATTATCAGACTTTCCCCTTCCACGAAGTTAAAGCTGATATTTAAGTTACCGGCGATGCGGTGTTCCATGTCGCCATTTACATAGACTTCTTCCATGTCTTTCAGCCCATTGTACAGACGATCCCGCAGGGCTTTGAATTTTTCGTTTTCTGCATCCATTTCTTCTTTGGCGATACGGAAGGCTTCGCCCATGCCAACAATCTGGTGGGTGGCTAATGTGCCGGAGCGCATGCCTCGCTCATGGCCGCCGCCGTGCATCTGGGCTTCGATGCGG
>JALTRC010000163.1 GCA_026998145.1 Gammaproteobacteria bacterium | reverse complement strand
GCTCACACAATTTGAATGTTTCAGTTCCCTCAGCCGAATCACCTTTTAGACGCTCCAGCAATTTATTCATTTTTTTAACCGAGTTTTCAACCGTACTGATTGCATCATCAATAAAAACAGGATTACTCTTATGTTTGGCAGCATTCGACACCACCATAGATAGCTGCCCAATCATATTTTTCATATCATGGACAACAAATGCTGATAAACGATTCACTTCTTCAAATCGTTTAGCTCCGGCCAGCGCCCTGGCCGCTTCATACTGTGCAAGATGACTCGCGGTCTGACGACCAGCCGTTTTTAATAGATCGCTATCTTCCCAGTTGAAATAGTCCATATGTGCAGGGGATTGATTTAACACGACAAAGCCCAGCATGACATCCTGTAACATAAGAGGCACCACTAGCCACGCCTCCTCCATCTCATTCAACCATGCGGGTATTTCAAGTGGCGCAAGGCGGGTATAAGCTTCCGGATCTTCCTTAAACTCATCCAGGCGAATAATAAACTGATGCTCTTCCATAAAGCGGATTAGAGAATGATCGGCAGACAGCCTTATATTCATGGCCTCCATATTCCACCTATCCTCTTGCTCAAAACAGTTATTTTCCCTTCTCAACCAAAGCCCTCCAGCCGGACTATCAATAATCTGCGCAAGCGCACGTATTGCCCGTTGTTGCAGCCGAACAGCATCATTACCGGTTGACAGTGTTTTAATAATACGCAGCCATTCTTCCCGGTAATCATATTTATAATGAAAAAAGTGCTTATCAATCAGCACCTTGATCTTGGCGCGCACTCTTGATGAAAACAAAAGAATGGCCAGTATAATGCCGGCACCAAAAATAAAGATCGCCTGTGCTACCTGCCCCCAGCTTCCCCCAAGATCCCTGACATAAAAGCCTGCCACACCGATAAGCAACATATAAATGCCGGCAGCAAGCAGTGTTGTTGTATGGAATACAACCCGACGGGACAAAAATATATCAATCGTTTCCTTGCCTATAGACCACTGCATTTCACGCTTGATAGCAATACCAATAAGTGGCACCGCCATAGCGTGAATAAAACCGCGGGCATTCCATAATTCATTATCTATACGCTGAAAAAGAAACGCATCTGAATACAGATAGAAATCATAAGCAAACATGCCACCGATACCCAGCCACAGATATTTAAGTGCCAGGCGGTGATCTTCTGCCGTGTTGCGGTAAAGCTGCTCAATAATAACCAGCCCGCCAATAGAGATAAGAAGGTGACCAATCAGAATATCGTTACCAGCAATAAACTCAAATACTGAACCACCGGAAATACGATACATGGCCAGCAGAATAAGGCCAACAATGAATACAGCTATGCCACCAAAAACCAGTTTGAAGCTTTTAGATACTTCTTCAGAAGACTTAAAAGCGGTTCTTAGCATAACCAG
>JALTRC010000162.1 GCA_026998145.1 Gammaproteobacteria bacterium | reverse complement strand
AATCAAAAGAGGCGGGATTATCCCATAAAGGTGGATCTTAAATCTCCCCCTGGTAAAGCGGGTTTTGTCAGCGAGCGAGACTGGGATAATATGCCTCTTTATGTATTTGTAATGGAGCCAGCGGTGAGCGGAAAATATCGATACCTGTTAATGATGGTGCTGCTACAGGCCTGTAGTACGGATTATGTTCAAACCGATGCGGCCGGCCCGGTGCAGCTAGGGTCTAGCCCGGTTAAGAATATTATTTTAATGATTGGGGATGGTATGGGACCGGTGCACCGGCAGGTGGCAGATTTGCTCAGTGACAGTGGTATGGCGGTGATGGATCAGCTACCCGAGCGAGGCGAGCTGCGTACCGCCTCTTATAATGGGGCGCTAACGGATTCTGCGGCAGCCGCCACGGCCATGGCCACAGGGCATAAAACCCGCAATAAAGTGATTGGTCTGGATGCGGAGCTGAATTATCTGCCCAATATTGTGGAGGCGGCTCAGCAACAGTCCATAGCCACTGGCCTGGTCACTACCACGCAAATCTCCCATGCCACTCCGGCGGGCTTTTCGGCCCATGTATCCAGCCGTAAAAATATGCTGGAAATTGCCCGCCAGCAAATGCTGGCCAATATTGATGTATTGATGGGGGGCGGTGAGAGCTATCTGCTCACGGACAGGCAAAGCGGCTGTTTTCCCCAGCCGGGCAAGCGTCAGGATGGGCTGGATTTAATCGCCATGGCCAAAGCCAGTGGCTATCAGTATGTGTGCAACAGGGCCGATTTGCTAGCGCTGGATACTGCTTATAGCCAGCATTTGCTGGGCATATTTGCCGATGAAGGTATGCAGCGGCCGTTTTCGCCGGGCCTGGCTTTAATGACCCGAAAGGCGATTGAAATACTGTCCCATCAGGATGCAGGTTTTTTTCTGATGGTGGAAGGGGGGCAGATTGACTGGGCATCCCATGCCAATAACGGGGTGGATATGATGGACAGTGTGCAGGGATTTGACGCAGCGGTAAAGGTGGCGCGGGATTTTGTGGCCGGCCGGGATGATACTCTGCTGATTGTGACAGCCGATCATGAAACCGGCGGTTTGAGCCTGCATTCAGATGAGGGTGAGCAGGGGCCGTTTTTATCGGCGGCTGGCGTGCCTTTTTATCTGAGCTGGTCAAGTAGCCACCATACGCCGGTGGATGTGCCGGTAAGCGCCATGGGGCCTGGGGCGCCGTTATTACAGGGTACACATGACAATACCTTTATCTATCAGCTAATGCTGGCCATTGTGAATAATCAGCAAGCTCAATAAATTGCCGTTATAAAAATACCCAAAATCTTTTCATGGGACTTTAAATACCAGCAGGCATAAAATAAGCATTAAGTGCATGTTCATAAGGAGTATTGTTATGAATAAGCCGCAAATGACAGTGCAACAGGATTTATGTG
>JALTRC010000161.1 GCA_026998145.1 Gammaproteobacteria bacterium | reverse complement strand
ACCAGAGCAAAAACACTGAGCACCAGATAACTGGTGAGTTCTGCCAGAGAAACCAGTTGCAGGCTCAGGGCAAATAGCAGCATTAAAAGCAGTGTTACCAGTGTACTGTTAATGGGCGTTCGGGTAGTGCGATTTACTTTTCCTAAAAAAGCCGGTAACCAGTTTCGCCGGGCCATGCCATAAAGTAGCCGTGAAGCCATAATAATCTGAATTAAAGCTCCGTTGACCACCGCAAACATGCTGATAATAGTAATGACTAAAGGTGTTTTACCTGTGGCCTGTGTATAAATATCGGCCAGTGGTGCATTTGACTGGGCGAGTTCCTGTGGCGGGATGACGCTGATTGCCACCAGGGTAATACCGCTATACAGCAAGGTTGAAATAAGCACGCTGAGTAGTATGGCCAGGGGCATGGTGCGCCGGGGATTTTTAACTTCCTCGGCAATATTGACCATGTCCTCAAAACCGATATACGCATAAAAAGCCAGAAAGGCGCCGGCGAATAATCCCAGCATTGAAAAGCCGCTCATAAAATCTGGAGCAGCAGGAGCCTGTTGAACGGATTGAAAGGTTTCTTCTGCGCCAACAAAAATAATAATCAGCAATCCGCTAATTTCAATAAGGGTGAGTAGGGCGGCTACTTTAACCGACTGGCTAATACCCCAGGCTGCCAGTGCACTGAGGCTGCATAACAGGACGCTGGTAATTAACCAGTCGGGCAGATCAAAAAACACCTGTAAATAACCAGCAAAACCGTGGGCAATGGCAGCGGCTGAAACAATGCCGGCAAAGCTAATCATCAGGCCAACCAGCAATGACAGCTTTTCAATGCCGAAGCCTTCATACAGATAAACCGCTTCACCGGCGCTAACCGGGTAGCGGGCAGAAAGTTCTGCATAGGTAAAAGCCGATATGGCAGCAATAATCGAGGCAATAAAAAAAGCCAGAGGGGCAAAATAACCGGCTTCCCCGGCGACCTTTCCAACCAATACGTAAATACCTGCTCCCAGAATATTGCCCAGACCATAGAAGGTTAATAAGGGCAGGGACAGGCTACGTTTAAGGCTGGCGGGTTTATCCATCAGGGGCAGGTTTTCTGTTCCGACATGCCACCTTCCGATTCTGAGCACAATGGCCATACATTATAGGCAGGGGTTTCATAGGGGTGGCTGGCTTTCATGGCGGCAATCACGTCTTTTATATAACGATCATCGCAAACCATTTCCAGCTTGTATTCATCCACAATCTCAATCTTGCCCTGCTGGCCAATAAAGGGCTGGCTACCACTGAGTGGTCTGAACTGCCCCTGCCCACGGGTTTCCCAGGAACAGCTGTCATAATTGCCAATGCGTCCGGCGCCGGCGTCAAACATGGCCTGCTTAACAATTTGCAGGTGGCTTTCGGGAATAAATACACAAATGTTATACATGGATA
>JALTRC010000160.1 GCA_026998145.1 Gammaproteobacteria bacterium | reverse complement strand
CATCAATGTGTGTACCGGCCACTTCGGATAACAGCTTCACATCATCCGGATCATTGGGGCAGGCCAGAATCGGCTCCTTGATTTCATTCAGGTCAATTTCAATAATTTCCGCGTATTCTGCATCCGCATCCGGTTCCAGCAATTCAGGATCCGCCAGCCAGGCTTCCATGGCATCGATACGGCGTTGCAGGGTTCGCTTGTCTTCATAGCCTTCAGCAATCATCCATTTCAGCAGGGTAATATTGGATTGCAGGAATTCCATAATCGGTTCTTTACCCAGACGCACGGAACAGCCATTGGCAGAGCGTTCCGCAGAAGCATCGGACAGCTCAAATGCCTGCTCAACCTTCAGATCCGGCAGCCCCTCGATTTCCAGCACACGGCCATTAAAGACATTCTTCTTGCCTTTTTTCTCCACCGTCAGCAGACCTTTCTGGATCGCCACATAAGGAATGGCATTGACCAGATCACGCAGGGTGATGCCCGGCTGCATTTCGCCCTTGAAACGCACCAGCACCGATTCGGGCATATCCAGCGGCATCACGCCCAGGGCCGCGCCAAAGGCCACCAGACCGGAGCCGGCCGGGAAGCTGATGCCGATAGGGAAACGGGTGTGGGAATCACCGCCTGTGCCCACCGTATCCGGCAGAATCATGCGGTTCAGCCAGGAGTGAATAACCCCGTCTCCAGGGCGTAGTGCCACGCCGGAACGGGTTTGCACAAAGTCCGGCAGCTCGTGTTGCAGCTTGATGTCCACCGGCTTGGGATAGGCTGCCGTGTGGCAGAAAGACTGCATTACCAGATCCGCCGAAAAGCCCAGACAGGCCAGCTCTTTCAGCTCATCGCGGGTCATGGCGCCGGTGGTATCCTGGGAGCCGACGGTGGTCATTTTCGGCTCGCAATAGGTGCCGGGACGAACCCCTTCCACGCCACAGGCCCGGCCCACCATTTTCTGTGCCAGGGTAAAGCCCTTGCCCGTATCTTCCGGATCGATGGGGCGCAGGAAAATATCCGATGGAGGCAGGCCCATAAATTCCCGGGCGCGGGTAGTCAGGCCCCTGCCAATAATCAGCGGAATACGACCATTGGCGCGCACTTCGTCCGGCATGGTGGTGGGGCGCAGCTCGAATCGGCACAGCTCGTCGCCGGCCTCATTTAAAATCACCCCGTCTTTGGGGCGGATGCGAATCACATCCCCCATGGCCATGGAATCCACATCACATTCAATGGGCAGAGCGCCGGAATCTTCCGCTGTATTGAAGAAAATAGGGGCAATCTTGCCACCTAATATCACGCCACCTTCACGCTTGTTGGGGACAAAGGGAATATCCTCGCCCATGTGCCATAGCACCGAGTTAATAGCCGACTTACGGGAAGAGCCGGTGCCCACCACATCACCCACATAGGCAATGGGGTGACCTTTTTTCTTCAGCTC
>JALTRC010000159.1 GCA_026998145.1 Gammaproteobacteria bacterium | reverse complement strand
TGCCTGATATATTTTCAAGATGACTCACCCAGTCATTGCCAATTTTTTCCGAGATATGTGCTGTCATCAGTGGATTGGCATGGGCAATCCAGCGCCTGGGGGTAACGCCATTGGTTTTATTATTAAATTTTTCTGGCCACAGTTCATAGAAGTCCCTGAACAGTCCATCACTTAATAGCTGTGAATGCAGTGCGGCAACCCCATTTACCGAGAAGCTGCCAACGATAGCCAGATAGGCCATGCGTACATGCTTAACATCGCCCTCTTCTATAATCGACATGCGGCTTAGCCTGTCCGTATCGCCCGGCCATTTTCTGGCAACCTGCTGAAGAAAACGGGCATTGATTTCATAAATAATCTGTAGCAGTCGGGGCAACAGTTTTTCAAATAATGGCACTGACCATTTTTCAAGGGCCTCGGGCAGCAGAGTATGATTGGTATAGGCCATGGTCTGGCTTACTATAGCCCAGGCATCATCCCAGGGCATATTCTGCTTATCGATTAACAACCGCATGAGTTCCGCAACTGCAATGGTTGGATGGGTGTCATTCATCTGAAAAACATTTTGCGCAGCAAACTGGCTAAAATCATTAGCCTCATTAATCGACCACATGCGCAGAACATCCTGAAGGCTTGCAGATGCCAGAAAATACTGCTGTTTTAAACGCAGCTCCTTGCCATTTTCGCTGGCGTCATTGGGATAAAGCACCATGCTGATATGTTCGGCATTATTTTTATTTTCTACCGCATCGGAATAACTGCCCGCATTAAAATCTTCCAGACTGAATTCATTGCTTGCGCTTGCACTCCATAAACGCAGGGTATTAACCGTTTTATTCTGGTAACCGGAAATGGGCACATCATAGGGAATTGCCAGCACATCATCCGTATCGCACCAGACATAATGCCCCACACCATTTGAATCATTCACATATTCAACATGACCGCCAAATTTTATGGTCTGGGTATATTCGGGCCGTTCCAGTTCCCAGGGATTACCATTTCTTAACCAGTGATCCGGTTCTTCCACCTGAAAACCATTTTCAATAACCTGCCGGAACATGCCATATTCGTAGCGAATACCGTAACCCACAACTGGCAGGCGAAGGGTTGCACAGCTATCCATAAAACAGGCAGCTAATCGACCCAGGCCGCCGTTACCTAATCCCGCATCCTGCTCCTGACTGATAATCTCTTCCAGATGCAGCGCATATTTATTCAGCGCTTCACGGGTTTCCTCTTTAATGCCCAGGTTTAAAATATGATTTCCCATTGAACGACCAATCAGAAATTCAAGGGATAGATAATAGGCTTTTTTAACACCTTTTTGCTCATAGGCTTTCCAGGTATTTCGCCAGCCGGTCATAATATGATCGCGCAGAGTCAAGGCCATGGCTTCATAAGGATAAAAAGGAATACAGCCAACAAAACGCCCAAGGTGTCGCGTCAGATAACGTTCAAAATCTGCCGCCAGTGATTCACTATCCGTCGGCAGTTCTTTCATCTCGGGCAAGCTTAATGAACACATTGATTTTTTTGACATATCCTACCTCTGATACAACTGCATATAATGGGAAAGTTGCTCAAGTATATCCGGCCTGAGCTGCTGCCAGTCGAAACGCCAGTTCCAGTTATCACCCACCGTACCGGGTATATTCATACGCGCCGACGAATCCAGCATCAGTAAATCCTGCATGGGGATTACACATAAAAAGGAAACCGATGCCATTGCCAGCCGCATAAGCGATAAGGCCATCATCTCCGGCGATTCAATTTCGCTGTGTATATAGTCCTTAAAATAATCTTTATTATAATTATTTTCATCAAGCGCCCAACCCAGGCTCGTATCATTATCATGGGTGCCGGTGTAGATTACATCAGCCGGTTCGTGATGATGGGGTAAATGGGGATTTTGATTGCTGCCATCAAAGGCAAACTGTAATACTTTCATGCCCGGCATCTGAAACTGTTTTTTAAGGGCAATTACATCATCGGTAATCACCCCCAGGTCTTCGGCAATAACCGGAAATTCTTTAAAGCTGGAAAAAAGCTCGGCCAGCATTTTATCTCCGGGCACTTCCACCCATTGACCATTGGCGGCGGTTTCATCCTGCTGGGGAATATACCAGCAGGCCTGCAAGCCTCTAAAATGATCGATGCGCACTATATCGAATAATTTTAGCTGAGTTCGAAAACGATCCTTCCACCACTGAAAACCGTTTGCCTGCATATACTCCCAGTTGTATAGCGGGTTTCCCCAGCGTTGGCCGGTATCCGAAAAAGCATCCGGCGGTACACCGGCCACATATTCCATCTCACCTTCTTCATCGATTAAAAAATTTTCTTTTTGCGCCCACACATCGGCGCTATCTCTGGCCACAAAAATGGGCATATCGCCAAATAACTCAATATTGTGATGACGGGCATAATCCCGTATTTCCTGCCATTGACTAAAAAATATAAACTGTTCAAACATAATCTGTTTAATTTTTTTATCTGACTGCTGACGTATGGCCTCCATCGCCTGTGGCTGGCGATGCTTTTCATCTTTTGGCCAGTCATACCAGGCTGCCCCCTGATGATGTTCTTTTAAAATAACAAACAGGGCGTAATCATCGAGCCAGTAAGCATTATCCTGCCGAAAACGAATCAGTTTATCCTGCCAGTAGGCATCATTGATGGCATAAAATGCATCGGCAGCCTGAAGTAGGCAGCTCTGCCGATAATCGGCAGCCGATTTATTTTTGGGTAAATGATTTTTATCCAGCCAGCCTTTATCTATGAGCCAGTCAATACTAATCAGTAGCGGGTTGCCCGCATGGGATGATAAACATTGATAAGGTGAGCGATCATCGTGAGTTGGCCCCAGGGGTAACATCTGCCACAGCCTGAACCCATTGGCATTTAAAAACTCGATAAAACGATAGGCCTGATGGCCAATGTCACCACTTCCCAGCTCACCCGGAAAAGAGCTGGGGTGCAGTAGCACTCCCGCTCGACGCTGCCGGTTCAGTTCATGAATGGGCTTATCCATCATTGATTCTGCTGGCCGGGTAACATGGTGCCACCCATGGCAGGATCACCTGAGCCAAATGAAAAAGCCTTGCCAAGATATTCCGGTGGTGACTCTCTTAAAATCTGGTAGAGATTACTTAAGTGTAAACGGTATTGCTCATCAAAGGCTTTTACCGATTCGGCTGAATTATATTCCCCAAACCACCAGAACCAGTCGGAGCTTTCACAGGTTGCCAGCTGCATTTCAGCCCGCTCCAACTCGCCATCGGTCAAGCGGCCTTCAGCCATTACCCGGTCATACGTTCGCTTGGCTTCAACCAGCATATCCCAGGCACGGTTTTTATCTTTTTCTCCAATCCAGGTGGTAAAGGTTCCATATACCCAGCTGCCGGCCACAATATCGGGTAAAGAAAAGTGCGCCGGCTGTGCTTTAAGATAGTCCGTGTAAGTGGTCAGTTTTAAACGGGGATGATGGGAGAGTTTTTCATACAGGGCCGAAAGAAAATAATAGGCATTTTCCGGATAGTATTCCCAGGCATTTTCACCGTCTAAAATAATGGAGGCAATGGCATCTGGCTTATCGGCACATTTATCTGCAATGCTTTCCAGATTAACGATTAAATTAGCCACCGCGTCATCCGCATGCCATTCGGAATATTTAAAACCGATTAAATCCGACAGGCCATCGTCCCGGAAAAAACAGCTGATTGAGCATTCGTCATACTGGTATGGCTGGTGAATACAATCCCCCGCTTCTATTGCCGATTGCTTCAGGGAATTTCGTAAAACAGTTTCACCACTGGCCAGCCATTTTATATTCATATCAGCAATCAGAGAGATGGTTTCTTCACTGATGCTGCCTTCTGACGGCCAGCAACCATGGGGTTCAAAACCAAAATAATGTTTAAACACTTCAATCGCTTTATGCATATGCCAGCAGCTTCTCTCTGCCCCACCGGGATATTTTTCCGCCATGGGTAATTCAATATTGGGCAGAGCCTGGGTGGCTGATTTAAAATCTATCAGCAGTGGCACAATAGGATGGGCATAGGGGGTTACCGATAATTCAATGCGCCCGGCCTCGGCCAGTTTTCGATAACGGCCAATTACCCCACTGATGAGCTCATTAAAAATTTCAACCAGTAGATGACGATCCTGAATAGTAAAATTACGGGCTTTTTTCATTAAGCCCTTAATGCGATCATCGCTTCGTCTGACGGTTTCGGCAATCCAGGCAAGGTGATACCAGACCAGCAAATCAGCAAAAAACTGTTCAGAATAATACGCCAGCTTCTGCCGATTATTCAGCACTTCTTCCGCCATTTCTGCCAGAATTTTAAAGGCTTCAAAGCGTTCAATCAGCCGCTGTTTATTGGCCCGTAAACAGGACTTGATAATATGTTCCCGGCTTTCGATTTTATCCAGAATTAAAACCGGATCAGCCAGTGCCGCCAGTAAAGGATCACGCAAAGCCTTGCCATGATATAAATAATCATTGAGCTGCTTTGCATAATCATCAATCTGTTCCAGTAATACCGGCGCAAAATTTACCACTACTTTAGCATCCGGGCTATTTTCAATATGCGCCACCATATCCACATAATCTTTTATGGTATGCAGATAGGTCCAGGGCAGATGGTATTCGCCGTTACGCAGATCGCGATATTCCGGCTGGTGCATGTGCCAGTAAATAACAACATTTAATGGCTGAGGATGACTATCGGACATGGTGTATTGTTTGCCCCAGCATATCCGGTGTGACTAAAACAATACCACCGGGTGATATATAAAAACGTTTTTCATCATCTTCACGGTTTTTTCCAATGACCATACCATCGGGAATATGACATCCCTTATCAATCACCGCGCAGAATATCTGGCAGTTTTTCCCCACGGTTACATTGGGCAGAATAACCGCCGAATCAATCTCGCTATAATCATCTACCGTCACATTTGAAAATAATAAGGAATG
>JALTRC010000158.1 GCA_026998145.1 Gammaproteobacteria bacterium | reverse complement strand
CGGCGGGCGGGGAGAAGAGCCCCATGTGCTAATGACGGTAAACAGGGTGACTTGCTGTCCCTGTTTTAGCCAGGAGATAACTTGATTAAGTAGTTGAAAGTCATTATGTTGCATGGTTTCAGTTTATCTATTTTTTGAGCGCTTATGTTAACTAAAATAAAACAGTTTTTCGTCGATAATTTTACCGAGCTGTCCAGCGGTGAAGATACGACTGAGCAGCAGCTAAGGCTGGCAACGGCCGCGCTGTTAATTGAAATGATGTTGCTGGATGATCAGGCGCTGAATATCGAAAAGCAAACAATTCTGGCCTTATTGCAACAGCAGTTTTCATTAACGGAAGATGAGGTCCGCAAACTCTATGCGCTGGCAGAAGATGAAATGCAGGGGGCAACAGATTATTTTCAGTTTACCCGCATGATTGCGGAGCAGTTTACACAAACAGAAAAAATTCGTTTGATTGAAAATCTATGGCGGGTAGCGTTTGTGGATCAGTGTCTGGATAAATATGAAGAAAGCATGGTGCGAAAAATAGCCGATTTAATTTATGTATCCCACAGTGATTTTATAAAGGCTAAATTCCGCGCTCAGGAATCCTTACAGCCGCATTAACAAAGCCCAAAGACATTTAAGGAGCCTCTGAATAACACATGAACTCACATTTCACATTTAAAATACGCGGCCTCTGCGTTGCAAATCTTCCCGAGCCTGCCTATTGGGTGCGATTCGACGCCTTGATGTCACGCATTTTAAACGCAAACTGTTTCGTCCAGTGTTAATCAGAGGCTCCTTAATACCATTGGGCCTTCTTATAATAAAGGCTGAATAATTTTTTCAACCATCTGTTTGTTCATGCCACCGGCTTTGGTGGCCACAATTTTCCCGCTTCTATCCACAAAAACGCTAAAAGGCAGGGCGCTGATTCGATTGCCATAGCGGCGGGATAATTCAACTGCATCAATTTCGGCGGCCATTACCGGATAATTCATTCCCATGGTGTCCGCATAGTCCTTAACCGAGTCTTCATCATCCATGGCGATACCGACAATTTGAAAGCCCTTGTCTTTATACTGTTCCTGTATTTCGATAAAGGCCGGGATTTCTTTTTTGCAGGGCGGGCACCAGGTGGCCCAGAAGTTAACCAGCAAAACTTTTCCATCCCATTCACTGGCGCTGCGCATATTGCCCTCAATATCCTTATAACGAAAATCGGGGCGGGGCTGGCCAATAACCGATGATTTTGCCGCAGCGGCCTGTGGCTTTTTAGCCATAAAATATTGCTGGCCATAAAAGCCGGCTGCGCCTGCAACCGCTAATACAATAATGGCAATAATCCAGCGTTTCATTATTTCACCGCCTGTTTAACATGGGCGGAAAATTTTTCGGCGGGCATATAGCCAACGACCCGGTAATTCCGTTTTTCCTCGCCCGTGCTGTCGTAAAAGATAATCGCTGGTGGGCCGATAATGCCGAAGTGTTTATATAGTTCTTTATCTTTTTCATCATTAGGTGTGACATCTGCCTGTAGCAGAACCACGTCTTTCAGGGCCGCCTGCACACTGGGATCGCTAAAGGTCAGGCTTTCCATTTCCTTACAGGAAGTACACCAGTCCGCATAAAAATCCAGCATTACCGGTTTGTTATTGTCGCGGGCTTCAGCCAGTGCCTGTCGCAGGCCTTCAACACCTTTTATTTTTTTAAACAGCAGATGCTCAGGTGCGGCTGATGGGCTATGGGTGGCGCTACCACCGCCCAGACCTTTCAGGGGCTGCATCATATTGCCACTGCCGGTGGCAACGGCAATCAGCAGGAAAATGCCGTAGATCAGCAGCATCAGGCCCAGGGCTTTCCATAATTTGTACCAGCCGGATGCGCCTTCTTTAAGCGCATCAATGGCACCCATATAAACTGCCGATACAATAATCAGTGTGGCCCAGAGAAGGATACTGATACTGGTGGGTAAAATGCGCTCCAGCATCCAGATTGCCACCGCCAGCAGCATAACGCCGAATACGGCTTTAACCGCATCCATCCAGGTACCGGCTTTGGGCAGTAGTTTACCGGCCGATGTGCCTATGGCAATAAGTGGCGCGCCCATACCCATGCTCAGGGCAAACAGGGCCATGCCGCCGAGCACCGCATCCCCCGTCTGGCCAATATAAATTAAGGCGCCGGCAAGGGGAGCGGCAACGCAGGGGCCGACAATCAGCGCTGATAAAAAGCCCATAATGGCAACGCCGGTCAGGGTGCCGCCCTGCTGATTATTACTGAACTGGGTCAGGCGGCTCTGGATGGAGCTGGGCATTTGCAGATCGTAAAAACCGAACATGGAAAATGACAGCAATACAAAAACCACGGCGAAGCTGCCCAGTATCCAGGGGTTCTGGAAAGCAGCCTGAATATTTTCACCCATTACACCGGCCAGCACGCCGGCAACCGTATAGGTAAGTGCCATGGCCAGCACATACACCAGCGACATGGTAAAGGCGCTGCGGGAGCTGACCTTGTCTCCCTGCCCCACAATAATACTGGAGAGAATGGGGATCATGGGGAAAACGCAGGGGGTGAAGGCGAGTAGCAGTCCAAAGCCAAAAAAGCTGATCAGGGTGAGCCATACGCTGCCCGATTGTAAGGATTCGGCAATCTGATCCTGTTCCGATACAAAGGCGTGATCCTTGCTGATGTCCGGCGTGCTAATGGGAGGCTGCGTGGTGGCTTGCGCCGCATCGGCAGAAGCAATCAGGCTGGTGTCAAAGGTGATGGTTTTGGTGATTGGTGGGTAGCAAATACCGGAAACTTCAGAGCAGCCCTGATATTTCACCTTGAAACTGGCAGATTGAACCCCATTATTGTCGATAACAGGAAGTCGGGCGTCGGCCTGATGATGATAAACATAAATTTTGCCGAAGTAAGGGTCTTCTTTTTCTTCCCCCGGTGATAGCTGTAATGCGCCAGTGGTGATATTGCTGTCATCTGCCGGGATGATTTTGATCTTGTCCCGGTACATATAGTGGCCATCGGCAATTTTCCACTCGGCGATCAGCTGGCCATTTTCTGAGCGGGTAGAAAGCACAAAGGCCTGATCCGGATCAAGAATATCCTCTTCATCGGCCCCGTCCAGGCCCAGATCATCCCCCAGACTGCCAATTGAGGAAAACGTGTCCGCGATGGCGGACGGGGTAATGGCGGAAAAACCGGCCATCAGCATGAGTATAAGGAAACTGGCCCTTAGCCGAGTGGTCAATGTCATCATTCTATTGCTCGCGTGGTGAGTGATTGTTGTAATGCCTTTAGAGAGCGGGTAGTAATATAAGTTCTCCGGGGCTTTTTATTTGAGAACATATAGCTTTTTCAGGGTGCTGTCTATGGCGAAGCCGGGCGCACTGTACAGACAGGATGCAATAGTGGCATCCATTTAACGAGAAATTGAACATGATACGATTCTGGCCCGCGCTTTTTTTAATTATCCCCATCATAGAGGTTTATCTGCTGATTAAAGTGGGGTCGGTTATTGGGGCCGGATGGACCATTTTTCTGGTGGTATTAACTGCGGTGATTGGGGTTAATCTGCTGCGACAGCAGGGCCTCAGCACACTGATGCGGGCCAATCAGCTAATGTCCCAGGGGCAGATTCCCGCCATGGAAATGCTGGAAGGGCTGTTTCTGGCGGTGGGCGGTGCATTGCTGATTACCCCCGGTTTTTTTACTGACACCATCGGCTTTATCTGCCTGCTGCCATTTACCCGCCGCATGATTATTAAACATCTGCTCTTGAATTCCACTTTTCAAGCCACATATAAGGTTCACACAAAAACTGAATCAGCGGCTGATCCACGCACTATCGAAGGTGAATACCGCCGGGAAGATTGATCCACCGGCTGTTTTGCCCAGATGCCTTGACTCAGCTGCTGTCATGACTATCATTAGCACTCTCAAATTTAGAGTGCTAAAAATAACGCCTTAAAGAGGAAATACACACAATGAAAATTCGCCCATTACAAGACCGTCTGGTTGTAAAGCGTATGGAAGAAGAAACCACCACAGCAGGTGGTATTTTGATCCCCGATTCAGCCACTGAAAAACCGTCTCGTGGTGAAGTGGTAGCCGTAGGTAACGGCAAAAAGAATGATAATGGTGATGTCACACCCATGGATGTCAAGGTTGGCGATTCTGTGCTGTTTGGCAAATATGCCGGTACAGAAATCAAGATTGATGGTGAAGAACTGTTGATTATGCGCGAAGAAGATATTCTTGGCGTATTCGAATCTTAAGACTCCATAAAAAATTTTAGAGGAAAATAAAAATGTCAGCTAAAGAAGTAAGATTTGGTGATGACGCCCGTAGCCGCATGGTGAATGGTGTAAATATTCTGGCGAATGCCGTAAAAGTAACCCTGGGTCCTAAAGGCCGTAATGTGGTTCTGGAAAAATCCTTTGGTGCGCCAACCGTAACCAAAGATGGTGTATCGGTTGCCAAGGAAGTGGAACTGGAAGATAAATTTGAAAACATGGGTGCGCAGATGGTGAAGGAAGTGTCTTCACAGACATCTGATATTGCCGGTGACGGTACCACGACTGCAACCGTACTGGCGCAGGCCATTGTACGTGAAGGTATGAAGTCCGTATCTGCCGGTATGAATCCCATGGATCTGAAGCGGGGTATCGACAAGGCGGTAACGGCTGCGGTTGAAGCCCTTAAGAATATGTCCAAAGCCTGTTCCGAAAGCAGTGAAATTGCTCAGGTGGGTACTATCTCTGCCAACTCCGATGCGGATGTGGGTAATATCATTGCCGAAGCCATGGATAAAGTGGGTAAGGAAGGTGTTATTACGGTTGAAGAAGGTACCTCGCTGCAAAACGAGCTGGATATTGTAGAAGGTATGCAGTTTGACCGCGGTTATTTGTCACCTTACTTTGTGAATGACCAGCAATCCATGACAGCCGAGTTGGAAAACCCGTTCATCCTGTTGTTCGATAAGAAAATCTCCAATATCCGCGATCTGCTGGCGATTCTGGAAGGTGTAGCCAAGGCCGGCCGTCCGCTGCTGATTATTGCCGAAGATGTTGAAGGCGAAGCCCTGGCAACGCTGGTTGTAAACAGCATGCGTGGCATTGTGAAAGTAGCTGCGGTTAAGGCACCGGGCTTTGGTGATCGTCGCAAAGCCATGTTACAGGATATTGCCGTATTAACCGGCGGCCAGGTAATTTCTGAAGAAGTCGGCCTGTCTCTGGAAAAAGCCACGCTGGAAGAACTGGGTTCTGCCAAACGTGTAACGGTTACGAAAGAAGCAACCATTATTGTTGATGGTGCAGGTTCAGCAGAAGATATTTCAGAGCGTGTTGCGCAGATTCGTGCACAGGTTGAAGAAACGTCATCTGATTATGATCGTGAAAAACTACAGGAACGTCTGGCCAAGCTGTCTGGCGGTGTTGCGGTAATCAAAGTGGGTGCAGCCACCGAAGTTGAAATGAAAGAGAAGAAAGCTCGCGTTGAAGATGCATTGCATGCGACTCGCGCAGCCGTTGAAGAAGGCGTGGTGCCCGGTGGTGGTGTTGCCCTGATTCGTGCCTGCCTGTCGGTTAAGGATGTAAAAGGTGATAACCATGATCAGGATGTGGGCGTGAAAATTGCGCTGCGTTCCATGGAAGAGCCATTACGTCAGATCGTATCCAATGCAGGTGGCGAAGCTTCAGTGGTACTGAACAAGGTTGCAGAAGGTGAAGGTAACTTCGGTTATAACGCCGGTCAGGAAGTGTATGGCGACATGATGGAAATGGGTATTTTAGATCCTACCAAGGTAACCCGTACAGCTCTGCAAAATGCTGCATCGGTAGCCGGTCTGTTAATCACAACAGAATGTATGATTGCAGAACTGCCTAAGGAAGAAGCGCCTATGCCTGATATGGGTGGCGGCATGGGTGGAATGGGCGGCATGATGTAATGCTTCCCTCCCCATTGGCCTGATAATATCAGGTGATGAAAAAGCCGGCTCTGTGTAGCCGGCTTTTTTGTTTTTTAACCACAGGGGACACGGAGGTACACAGAGAAAAGCTGAGGTATCTCTGGATGGTTAATAGATTTACCGTTCCTATCTAATGAGACGACCTGGTTTTAATTTATTTTCCTGAAATAAGAATTTGTTAAAGTCAGACTGATTTATCCAGAATTAAAGCGCTGTTCCCTAAGAAACTCTGTGTCCCTCCGTGTCCTCTGTGGTTAAAAAAAATACAAAAGCCCTATAAACACCCGTTTTAAATGAGTTGCGCAATGCAAGCATGCAATAAACGCCTTATTGCAAGTTGCAATGCCTACGGGGCCTGAAGAGAAAGCTGTTTTTGTAAGTTATTGATTTTAAAGCTTTGTGATAGTTGGCACATAAGCTGCTCTTACTTACACAGGTTTTATATAGTTCTAAACTGGAATTTGTAAGATTTTTCAAAAGCAACCACGCTGATGCTTAGGAGCACGGAATAGCTCCGCTATTTTTATTCCGCTATGAAGCTTAAGGCTTTGTAGCCGATGTTACGACACTGTCGTTTTTTTCATATTGAGTTTTTATATAAGCAACCACGCTGATGCTTAGGGGCATGGATTAGCCCCGCCATTTTTATTCTGAAGAAAGAGATGCGCTGCGTCTCTTTTTTTTTGCCTGAAATTAATTAAGAATATAGTTATCCAGAAAGCTGATGCCGTAAATATCATTCCCTGAATCCGTTTCAGTGCGGTAGCAGATTCGCCCCAGAGCCTGATGAATGGCCTGCTGGCCTTCAAAGACGGTGATCTGCACACGTTCATCCACATCAAAACATTCGCTGCTGGAAAAGCACAGGCCGCCACGGCTGATATTGTGCACGGGAAAATCTTTGTGTTGCTGCTGTTTATCAAAAAGCCGGGTCAGATCCAGGTGGGTATTCCGGGTGGGTTTTCGTCTATCGCGTCTTAACATGAAATAGCGTCCTTCGTTATTCCGAATTCAGGCAGCTCTGAAATTGATCTGCAATATGCTGAATATGTGTAAAGTATAGATCAGGCCCCGGTTTAAGTGTCACGGCCAGTGGATCCAGAGCCCGTAATTTTACTGCTTGCCCGCTGCTTAAGGTGTTAATCAGTTTGGGAATATGAGGTGGCTCATAATAAATGCAATGAATATTCTGCTGGCGGATGCTTCGTTTGAGTGCGGCAATATATTTAATCCCCATTTTATGGTCGGCGCTGGTGGTGACATAGTAACCATGGCTTAAGTGAAATTCCTGCTCGAAATATTGAAAAGCATCATGAAAGATTAAATAGGGTTTATCCTGTAAGGGTTTTAACTGCCGTTCGATATGCTGTTTAAGCTGTAATAAACGGGGCTGTAATTGAGCAAGATTGCGCTGGTAAATAGCCGTATGTTGAGGGTCATCCTGAGCCAGACGCCGGCTGATATATTGTGCAATGCGCAAGGCGTTATCGATTGATAACCAGATATGGCCATCTTTATCCCGATCGCCATGGGCAGAATGGTTAAGGCTTCTGGCATCCAGCAAAGATATATTCTTAATGGCAGATAAATTAATATAGGTTTTATCCTTCAGGCTTTTCTGTAAAGCCGGTATAAAGGTTTCCACATGATTGCTGGCATAAATAATCATCTCCGCTTTTGCCAGCAGGCGGCGCTGGGAAGGGCGTATCTGATAGTCGTGTACCGACTGGTTATCCGTGATTAATAAACGGGGCGTGCCCACATCCTGCATAATAAAACTGACAAGAGAATGCAGTGGCTTGATGCTAACCACAACTGTAGGTGATGCAAAACTGCTGGACGAGCTAAAACAAAGTAAAGGGATTAAAGCCAGTATGAATGATCCTGAACGCTGAAAAAAAGAAATCATGGGCGGCTTCGCTTCGCTTCCTTAAAATGTTATCGTAACAGCGATTTTACGATGCCCCGTGCTAAATTCACAGCGATTTCCAGATGACGCCATCCCCTGAAAAAATATTGATTGAAGCCAAAGATATATGCCTGCAAATTGCCGGTCGAATGGTGCTCAGTCATGTGGACATGCAAATCCACGAGGGTGAGATTATTACCCTGGTTGGCCCCAATGGTTCAGGTAAAACCACATTGCTGCGATTATTACTGGGGCTGATGAAGGCCGACAGCGGGCAGATTAAGCAAAAGGCCAATTTAAAAATTGGTTATATGCCACAAAAGCTACACGTGGATGCCAGCCTGCCGCTCACCGTTAAACGTTTTTTGCAACTATCGGGTGTCGTTGAAGAATCCCGCCTCATTGAAGTGCTGAAAAGAGTGAATGCCGAATCAGTGCTGTATAAACCGGTGCAGAATATATCTGGCGGTGAGTTGCAGCGGGTGCTGCTGGCCAGAGCCCTGTTACGGCAACCGGATTTACTGATTCTGGATGAACCAGCGCAGGGAGTGGATATTAGCGGCCAGCAGCAACTGTATCAGTTGATTGCCAGTATTCGGGATGAAACCGGCTGCGGAGTATTAATGGTATCCCACGATCTACATCTTGTAATGGAAGCCACCGATCAGGTGATGTGCTTAAATACTCACATCTGTTGCACCGGTCACCCGGAAGCGGTGAGCCAGCACCCGGAGTATTTAAAACTGTTTGGCGGGCCTTTATCGGGCATTGGTGTTTACTCACACCATCACGACCATACCCATGACATACACGGGGATGTCGTATCCTGCAAACATGAAGGCCATGACCATGGATGAGTTTATTATCCGCGCATTGCTGGCCGGTTTTCTGGTGGTGCTGGTCTCTGGCCCCCTGGGTTGTGTCGTGGTGTGGCGACGCATGGCTTATTTTGGCGATGCCTTATCCCACTCGGCCTTACTGGGTACAGTGCTGGCACTGATGATGAATATCGATCCTTTGTTCGGCGTATTACTCATGGGGTTTCTGGTGAGTAGCCTGCTGGTGGTCTGGCAGCGCAAAAAAGAGCTGTCCAGTGATAGCCTGCTGGGCATACTGGCCCATGGTTCATTGGCGGCCGGCATAGTAGCCATTGCCTTTATGCAAAATGCCGGGCTGCGGGTGGACTTAATGGCGTATTTATTTGGTGATATTCTGGCGGTAAGCTGGAAAGATCTGGCCTGGATGCTGGCCGTGGTGTTATTTGTATTAATCGCTATGCAGCGTTTATGGACGCCATTATTATCCATGACCGTACACGAAGAACTGGCGCGCAGTGAAGGGGTGCCAGTTGACCGCATTCGATTTATATTTATGCTGTTAATGGCCATGGTTATTGCGGTGGCCATACAGGTGGTTGGCGTATTATTAATTACCGCATTACTCATAGTGCCAGCGGCCAGTGCCCGGCGCTTTGTGCATTCACCGGAAGCCATGCTGGGGCTGGCAATTTTATTTGGTGCTGTATCGGTTGCCGGTGGCGTGTTTGCCTCTATGGAATGGGATAGTCCAACAGGGCCGTCGATTGTGCTGGTGGCGGTGTTGATATTTTTTGTTAGTCGGGTGGTGGTGTTTAAGCGGAAGTGAATAGTTTGTAGATATAGGTTGAGCCTTATAAGCCGACAAATCAGAGCGTTGGTATAGAAAGCGCAGGCCAAACTACATTAAAACAAAAACCGGGACGGTACCATTAATCTTTTGAAATGTCATAAATCAAAGACCTGGCCCTGTCATTCAGTAATAATATATGGCTCAACTAATACCAAATTTAAATACCTGTCTTACTAAGATGACATCTGGTGAAAAGCGGTTAGCTCGTAGGCTAGAAACTTTTCTTGAAGATGATTATCTGTGTTGGTTTGATATTCCAGTCGGACGCAAAAATAGATATCCTGATTTTATTATTCTGCACCCTTCTCGCGGGCTTCTGTTTCTTGAAGTGAAAGACTGGCGACTGGAAACGATCAAAAAAATATCAAAGTCACGCGTTGAATTGCTGACAAATAATGGCAGAGTCACAGTTGCTAATCCAATTGAGCAAGCAAGGCAGGGTGCTTATCAGGTGATTAATATGCTGTCTGAAGACAGTGAGCTCGTTGCTCAATCTGGTGATTATAAAGGTAAATTAAAGTTGCCTTATGGTTATGGTGCTGTATTTCCCAATATCACTCAAAATCAGTTAAATAAAGCCTTAGGTTCAGATGGTATGCAAGTGTTGCCGGGACACTTAATTCTTTGTAAAAATGAAATGACTGAGAATATGGATGCTGAAGAATTTCAGGAAAGTTTGTGGGGGATGTTTAATTACTCATTCAACCAAACGTTGAGTCTTCCTGAGATAGAAAGAATACGCTGGCATTTATTTCCTGAACTCAGAATTGAAGATACTCAAGGTGATTTGTTTGTAGAATGTGATAATGAAACGTTAGACTCTCCGGCTAGCTTACCTGACGTTATTAAAATTATGGATTTACAGCAGGAGCAACTAGCGCGAAATTTGGGGCATGGTCATCGTGTTATACATGGTGTGGCTGGTTCAGGTAAAACCATGATACTTGGGTTTCGAGCAATACAGTTGGCAGAGGAGCTTAATAAACCAATTCTGGTGCTCTGTTTCAATGTGTCACTTGCATCTCGTTTACGGCATTATGTCATTGAAAAAAAAGTTGAACATAAAGTTCAGGTTTATCATTTTCATGATTGGTGTGGACAACAGATTAAAACCTATCATTGTGATGTTCTAAAAGGGGATGCTCCGTATTGGGAAAGGCAGGTTTCGGCCGTTATCCATGGTGTTGAAAAAAAACAAATACCTCGTGCACAATATGGCGCAGTGCTTATTGATGAAGGTCATGACTTTGAATCTGAATGGCTAAAGTTAGTTACACAGATGGTTGACCCGAAAACAGATTCGATATTATTGCTTTACGATGATGCCCAATCAATTTATAAGAAACATGCTGGGCTTGATTTTAGCCTCTCCAGCGTCGGTATTAAAGCAAGGGGTCGCACAACAATACTGAAGCTTAATTATCGAAATACAAGAGAAATTTTAGATTTCGCTTATCAGTTTGCTAAAGAGTTTATTTCTGAAGAGACATCAGATGATGATCATATACCGGTTATTTCACCAGAGTCAGCCGGCACATCAGGGCCAGCTCCCGTATTCAGGCAGTTTGAAGAGCAAGATGAAGAGCTTGATTACCTTATACGCTGTGTTCAGAAATGGTTAGTTGATGGTCAATCTGCTGATGAGATAGCCATACTTGTACCAACAAATAAACAGGCAGAGATTGTCTCCCAGCAGTTGTCTTTGGCAGGAATTGCGAATCTTTGCATGGTGAGTAAGGAAAACAAATTGGCATATAATCCAGCACAAAAACTTGTTAGTGTGCTTTCTTTTCATAGTAGCAAAGGTCTTGAATTTGATACTGTGATTCTGGCAGGAATAAATAAAATACAGTTTGTGGCTAAAGAAATATCAGATCAGGTAAGGCTCATGTATGTAGGAATGACGCGAGCAAAATCTCAATTACTTATTACCTCTAGTGAAATAACGTCATTTACTGAACGAATGGTTCAGCTCGTTGCGCCTTAGTTTATTGGGTTTTGAATATAATGGACTGGGTCATCAGCGAACCATTTAAAAAACTGTGGCTGATGGGTATGCGGGTGATCTGGGGTACGGACAAAGCCAGGTATATTTATATGGCCTTAATGGTGAACTGCTGGCTGAAATTGGACCTACCGGAAAGGTTGTAAAGGAATATATTTATATGGAATCTAAGCCACTGGCAATGCTGGAACATCGCCCGGATAGTGGCGAGCCATTTCTGAATGCGGATCTGGATAATGATGGCTCCATTAGCGTAGAAGACTTTTTGATATATTATTTCAACTACTCAAAATCAACAGACCCGGCCTATGATGTTAATGGTGATGGCATAAAAGATAATACGGATTTCCAGACAGTTGTAAATTGTGGTTTAACCCCCGCACATGTCAGGGGTCAGGTCTTGTCTTTTGTCTATCCGTCATGTTAACCTGAATCTATGGCAAGACCACTAAGAATAGAATTTGCAGGCGCGCTCTATCACGTCACGTCCCGAGGTGACGGGCAGGATGATATCTACCAAGATGATAATGATAGAGGGGCTTATCTTGAGGTGCTGGCTGAGGTAATGGAGCGTTTCAATTGGTCAATTCACGCCTATTGCCTGATGAGCAATCACTATCATTTGCTAATCGAAACACCAGACGGTAATTTGGCCAAAGGGATGAGGCACTTGAATGGTGTTTATACACAGCGATACAACCGCCGGCACAAAAGGGTAGGTCATGTTTTTCAGGGAAGGTATAAAGCGATCCTGGTGCAGAAAGAAAGTTATCTACTGGAACTCGCTCGTTATATCGTTTTAAATCCGGTGCGCGCTCGAATGGTAAGAAGTGCAAAAGATTGGGCGTGGAGCAGTTATCGAGCAACAGCGGGTTTATCTGAAACTCATCCATGGCTGATGACAGACTGGATTCTGGCTTCGTTTTCACGAAAAAAACAAACCGCCATAAAACAATATTGCGAATTTGTTTCTCAGGGTAGAAACCAACCAAAACCGTGGGAAGAACTAAAAAATCAGATATATCTTGGCGATGATCAATTTATCAATAAAATGCAAAGTAAAATATTGCCTGATAAAGATTTAAGTG
>JALTRC010000157.1 GCA_026998145.1 Gammaproteobacteria bacterium | reverse complement strand
ATTTGAAATTGTTTTAGTTAAAGTGCTGTATTGATAGAGCATTCAAAGCTGATAGTTTTTAAATCCCCCTCATTCCCCCTTTGTAAAGGGGGAGGCTTATCTAAAATTACCGGTTGAAAAGGGTGGCCTTATTTAAAATAACCGGAAATATTGTTTAACTTATTTATTAACTTACTTATTAACTTACTGGCATTGGGCCTGGGTAAAAGTTTTATCCTGGCTGGGGCTACAACTCTGTACAGCTGGTTATTAAGATGATGCTATTGCCTGATATCTGTTTTCGTTCAGCTCTAACGGTTTTGTTCTGAATGAATCAGAAATTCCCTTTTTTATTTGACAGGTATTTACAAAACTAAGGCTGCAATCGCTGAATTTTCCACACTCCATCCTGCAATAAATAAACAAAGCGATCATGCAAGCGATTAGGCCGCCCCTGCCAGAACTCAAAATAATGGGGCGCCAGTAAATAGCCTCCCCAGGTTTCAGGTCTTGGTACCTGATCCTTGTATTGTGCCTTTAACTGCTCAGCTTTTTGCTCCATAGTTTGCCGGCTATCCACGGGCTGGCTCTGGTGGGATACGGCTGCGCTGATCTGGCTATCCAGTGGCCGTGAATGAAAATATTCATCGGCTTCGGCGGCGGATAGTTTTTTTACTGTGCCTTCTATTTGCACCTGCCGGGATAATTCCCGCCAGTAAAAACTCAAGGCGGCTTTGGGATTTTTTTCCAGCTGCTGCCCCTTGCGGCTGGCATAGTTGGTGTACCAGCAGAAACCTTGGTCATTGAAGTGTTTGAGTAAAACAACCCGGGCAGAGGGCTGGCCGGTTTCATCTACGGTGGCCAGGGTCATGGCGGTGGCATCCAGGCTATTGGCCTGTTTGGCTGCGTCCATCCATTGTGCCATTTGCTGGAAAGGATTGGAGTTCAGATCGTGGCGGCTAATGCCGCCCTTATCGTAATCTCGGCGGGTATTTTTTTCGTTGTATTGCATAATCGGCTCACTTTTTTATTATCAGTTCTGCCGGGGGGGGAGCAAAATCAGTGGCGGTTTTTATCCCGGGATTGCCACATGTCCTCTGCCATTTTGAGGGCGGCTTCGGGGCTGTCAGCTTTTTCCATTAAACGCAGAGCAATGGCGGTGGTGCCGACTATGGCTGCCTGTGCATATTCATCGCTTTCTTCACCTTTCCACACGGAAGACAGACGCATGGGGTCGATTTCCTTTTCTTTCATATGGCGCTTTTCAAACATGGGCGGCCAGATTTCATCGAACATCTCGCCTTTTTTCACATAGGAAACTGTGCATTCCGTATCCGGGTTGCGCTCCACTTCGCCGGCTTCTCCCTTGAATACGGCTATGTCGGCTTCGGCCAGAATCTGTTCCGCTTCCTGATGCACTTTCTGGTAACCGGGATGGAAGATTGCCTGGATGGAGTAGGGGGCATTGAGTGGATTCATCATGCGGCCAACCGTGTGGATGGGCGAGCGCAGGCCGAGGAAGGGGCGCAATTCGATAATATCTTTTAGACGCTGACTAATGGCCTGTAATGGCATATAGCAGAAGTTGTTTTCGGTGATTTTCTGCCTTGCATCATCCAGGGTCATACTGGTTTCTATGCCCAGGGGCCTGAGCACTTCCGAGGTGTAGATACGACCGGCGGTGTGGCCTTCGGCTCCATGCATACACACTTTGATACCATTTTCTGCCAGCAGCAGGGCACTGAGTACATACCAGGGAGAATGGCGGCGCTTGCCCGCATAGGAGGACCAGTCCAGATCTGCTTCGCTGGCCTTGCCTGATTTTATAAAGTCACGAATGGCCTGTACAAAACCGGCCACTTCCTCGGCGGTTTCTTCCTTAACCCGTAGCAGCATTAAAAAGGCGCCCAGCTGCTCTGCTGTGATTTCATCCTTGAGAACCATGGTCATGGCCTCGCGGGCTTCCTCAACCGTCAGGCCGCGGGAGCCGCGCTTACCTTTTCCAAGGATACGAATATAGGGGGCAAAGGGGTGTTCTTCTTGCATGGGAATTCCAGTTTAGTTAAAAGTTTATTGCACCATCATAATCAGCAGTATGACAAAGCCGATTACAGCCGTGATAGGGATTATATAACCCATCCAGTCCTGCATAGTGCCTTTGGGTGATTCTTTAACAGCGCGGCGCATGCCGGGAAACAGAAACACCAGCATGGCACCCAGTGCAACGGCAGATAATATTTGTGTCCAGTCCATAATGCTTGGCCTATTGTATAAAAGTCAGTCGATTAAAAAAGCCCCTTAAAGAAGGGGCTTTTACCTGCATGTTTTCCGGTGTAATTAATCGTCGCCGGAAAAAGCGCCCAGAATTTGCAGCAATGCCTGGAACATATTCAGTAGCGACAGGAACAGGCTGGCGGTTGCCATAATATAGTTGGTTTCGCCGCGGTGAATAATGTTGGAGGTTTCAAACAGGATGAAGCCGCTCATCAACATAATAATTGCGCCGCTGCCCACCAGACTTAATACAGGCATTTGTAGGAAGATATTGGCCAGTGATGCACCAATCACCACAAACATGCCTACCATCAGGAAGCCGCCCATAAAGCTGAAATCCTTACGGGTAATCAGCGCATAGGCGGATAATCCCAGAAAGATAATGCCGGTACCACCCAGAGCTGTGGTCACAATGGCCGGGTTAATGGCCAGATAAAAGCTGAGTACCGGGCCAAGTCCCAGGCCAAACAGGCCGGTGATGGCAAAAATAACCGGAATACCGGCAGTTGAGTTAGCGGTGCGTGGCAGCACAAACCATAACAGACCAATCGCCACGATGGTTGATATTAGAGCTGCGCCCTGACCCATTCCCATGGCAATACTGGCATAAGCCATAATGCCACTAAAAATCAGAGTCATGGACAGAAGCCCATAGGTATTTTTCAGAACCTTGCTGGTTTCCAGGCTCGATAGCCGGCTACCGCTTAATGCTGAAGTATTAAATTGATTCATTTTTTTATCCTGCCTTTAGGGGTTCGTTGTTGAAGCATATACTGTCTTATAGACAGTGCCAAGTTAAAATTTGTTCAATACAATCAAATAATTAGTTTGTTTTCATCAGTGGGGGCAGCCCTTAGAATTTCAAGCCCTCAGGCTATTATAAAGTCTTGCAGTCCACAGGGGCTTCATGTATTCTAGCGCCCCTCTGGAGAGGTGACTGAGCGGCCGAAAGTACCGGTCTTGAAAACCGGCGAAGGTTTATCCCTTCCGTGGGTTCAAATCCCACCCTCTCCGCCAGATTCCTAAAGGCTCCCTGACCAGGGGGCCTTTTTATTTTTATACCTGTGAGTATTTAACCGCCAGACGGTTTCCATCGTCTGTCTTTGCCTATAGAATATCGAGGCATTTATAATAAATTAAAAAATCACAGATAATTTTATACTTTTGGGGTGGCTATGCCTGAACTGTTTTCAGATGAGTGGATAGAAAATTACAAAAAGCTATGGAATGGCAATGAAGGAATTTCCAAAGATCTGGCGCGCTCTGGCTTCAATTCAGTTGTTGCCTTCGGGATAGACGGGGAGGAACATCCCCGCTGTGTGCTCACCATATCCAATGGAGAAGTGATCGCGGCCGGCACCTTTAAGGGCGAGCACCCTAACTGGGATTTACGGGCAAAAATGGATGACTGGAACTATCTGCTGGATAAGCCACCGAGTTTAATGAAGCTGGGGCTGGCCTATACATCCCGCAAGCTTAAGTTTAAAACCGGCGATTATGCGGTGATGGTTAAAGATCCCGGCCTGTCTGCTGCATTTGTGAAATGTTTTGGTTTGATGTCTAAGGCAATTAACTAGGCAGCGATCTGTCACATGGTTTTAATAAAAGCAGGCACATCGCCTGCTTTTTTATTGCAGTTTAAATTGTTTAACCTGCTTTCTTAATATCTTCAATAAATCCGCTTTGCGGCTGGACTGATACTGAATTTTTATATACAGCTGGCAGATATAGACAATATCATGGCCTTGTCCGGGGTATTGTTTTATGGCTGTTCGGGCAAAGTCATCAGGCCCCATATAAATTTCCCGCCTTAAACCTTTTTGTTCAAACTTTTTACAGAATTTTTCATATAAGTCTCTGGCCGGGTCTTTGTGCTGTTTTCTAAAAGGTTTAAAAATAAACAGACTAATGATTAACATTAGCAGGGCGATAGAAATAAATAGATAAGGGATTAGATCGGAGGCGCTGGTTTTTTTATCCAGATATTTGTCCAGTAGATCCTGCTGCCGTTTGGCATCATAGCCAAGCACCCACTGCTTCCAGCTATTATCGAGAAAATCCCAGTATATATTGAGTTGCCGTAACAGGCCGTTATTTAAACGCATAAATAAGGGCTGGCTATGGGAACGGGCTAATGCGGCCTCTATGCTTTGTTCGATACGTTCCGGTGATACGGCTGCGGTGGGGTCAATTCGCACCCAGCCCTGATTTTTTAACCAGACTTCTGTCCAGGCATGGGCATCGCTTTGTTTAACACTTAAGGTTTGATTCAGCGGATTTAATTTGCCGCCCTGATAGCCCAGAACCACTCTGGCAGGAATGCCGGCCGCACGCATTAACAGTGTGAAGCTACTGGCGTAATGCTGGCAGAAACCTTTGCGGCTATTAAATAAAAAATCATCCACCACATTTTTCTGCCTTGCCACTGGCGGTTGCAGGGTATAGATAAAATCTTGCCGGTTAAATAATAACAGGGCCTGCTGAATGATTTTTTGAGGCATCTTTAACTGCTGTTTCCATTGCTGTGCCAGTGCAATGGTTCTGGGATTTTGTTGTGGTGGGTACTGTAAGCCGGCCTGTTTTTCCCAGCCGGAAATTTGCCTGCCAATACGGTAATCCAGATAGGCATTGAGCTGATATTGTTTGAGGTTATCGATGGTTTTATCGGCCCGTAGCACAAAGTTATTATTGTAAGTGATGCCGGCGGGCACCGAGTAGGGCATATCCAGTGCGTAAACCCATTT
>JALTRC010000156.1 GCA_026998145.1 Gammaproteobacteria bacterium | reverse complement strand
AAAGCGTAAGCTGTGTCTTATCTTAGCTTTAACGGTTATCGTCATTCCCGCATGCTTCTGGCGGGAATCTATTTATTATTTTTAAAGCACTGGATCCCGGCCTAAAAGCATACCGGGATGACATTAGTTGATAATTAGCACATCCCTAAATCTTGCGGCTCTTTTATCCCGTCTCAGGAACAGCCTGAAATCAGTGAGTGATGAATGGATAAGGGCTGCGGATGTTTGAGCCTGCTTTGTGGCGAGTTCCGCAGACCCCATTCAGCGCTTGCTGATTTCAGGGAACCCGCAGGGCTGTGGATGCCAGGGCGGCGTTCTTTTGCTTACTTTTCTTTCGCTGTTGAAAGAAAAGTCAGTCGCCATAAAGGCGAAATTACAACTCAACACTAGCTAAACTGCTCCAGTAAACACATTAAAAAAACTAACTCGTAATATGCCGATAAATATCCGCCACCTTCAAAGGCAGCTGCTTCACATCATCAATCACAATATAACTGGCCCGCCCATACATCCCCGGCAAATAATCCCGCGCTTGTGAATCAATAGTAATACAAAAAGGATGCACACCATTTTGTCGGGCTTCCAGTAATGCCATGCGGGTATCTTCAATACCATACTCACCCCGGTAGCCATCATAGTCTTCCGGTTTGCCATCTGAGATGGTAATGAGTATTTTGGTTTTGGCATCGACGTCATTAAACAACTCAGTAAAATGACGGATAAAAACACCCAGACGGGTATAGTCCTGTGGGCTGATATTGGCAATGCGGCCTTTACAGGTGGCATCGTAATCATCTTCAAAGCGCTTTATGCGATAAACTTCGCAGCGTTTTCGGGTATTGCCGGTAAAGCCGTATATGGCGTAACGGTCACCCAGTGTTTCCAGAGCCTCGCAGAGTAGCACCAGCGATTCACGCTCCGCATCATTGATCCAGCCTTTGGTGGAGCCGCTCATATCCACCATAAAAATCACCGCAATATTGCGCTCTTCCTTGTGCATTTTGGTAAAAATATTCGGCGACATTTCATGGCCGCTTTGCACATCGGCCCAGGCTTCGACTAATGCATCCACATCTATGTCATCACCATAGGGTTGTTTTTTTAAGGTTTTGTCTTCGCCCCGTAAAATTTCAAAGGTACGCCGCAGGCTTTTTATCTGGCCGCTGTATTTTTTTAAGGTTTCTTCGACAAATCCTGGGCTGCCTGTTGTGACATCCAGCTCACGAACGGCGCACCAGTTTTTTTTATAACGTTGACGTTTGTAGTCCCATTCTTTGTGCAGTGTTGCGCCTTCCTCGTGATAGGTGCCACCCCAGACGTCTTTGGCGCTGGATTTTTCTTCGTTCTCTGTCAGTTTATAACCTCCATCACCGGCGGCTACCAGATAGTCTTCCGGTATCATGGACAGGTCCTGAATAATGGAGTCCATTAAACTTTCCACACCAT
>JALTRC010000155.1 GCA_026998145.1 Gammaproteobacteria bacterium | reverse complement strand
TGATTGATTCGCTCAACTTCCAGCCAGTTACCATCGGCAGTCACCATGCGCCATGACACCAGATTATCCAGGGTGGTGCCCCACATCACCGCTTTTTTTCCGCCCGCATTCATGGCGATATTGCCGCCTATGGTGGAGGCATCCTGGGAGGTGGGATCAACTGCAAATACATGACCATGCTTTTGCGCCAGCTCTGATACCCGTTTGGTTACCACGCCAGCCTCAACCCTTACGCAGGCTACATCCTGTTCAACACCGGGGATCTTTTTATATTCAACCGCTCCGATGGCTTCCAGCTTTTCCGTATTAATCACCACGGTATTTTCATACAGGGGCACAGCACCGCCCGTATAGCCGGTACCGCCCCCCCGGGCAATAATGCTCAGGCCTAATTCGGTACAGGCCTGCACCAACCGTGGCACCTCTTCTTCCGTATCCGGCGCCAGCACAACAAATGGAAACTCCACCCGCCAGTCAGTTGCATCAGTGACATGGGATACACGGGCCAGACCGCTAAAATCAATATTGTCGCTACGGGAGATTTTTTTAAAAGCCCGTTTTGCCCGGCTGCGCAATTCAGTTTGTGACTCAAACCAGCTGGAAAATTCAGCCACGGCCTGAGAGGCTTTATCAGCCAATTGCAATGCCTGCTGATTCCCATTGGCACGGGAGATTATCTGTTGCAGACGGTGATTCAGAGCCGTAATGAGCTGCCTGCGACGCTTCTGATTTTCCAGCAGGTCATCCTGAATAAAAGGGTTTCGTTTAACCACCCACATATCACCCAGCACTTCAAATAACATACGCGCTGAATGGCCGGTGCGCCGTGACCCCCGCAGCTCATTAATAATCTGCCAGGACTCATCACCCAGAAAACGGATAATAATTTCCCGGTCGGAAAATGAAGTGTAGTTATAGGGTATTTCGCGAATGCGGGTGGTCATTGAAGTGGGGGTCTGATTAGCTGCTATTGTGGACTGAGGATTTTAGCATATTGGGTTTGGAGTCGTTAGTTGTCAGTTGTCATAAAAAATGCTGTGCATTTTTTATGACAAAGTTTTTGCTTTTAGCTTTTAACTCGCAACTTTTCCCAGGCACAAAAAAACGGAGCCGAAGCTCCGTTTTTTTACACGAAAGTTAAAAGCGTATAGCTTAGAACTTGTGCTTCAGACCTGCTGTGATAGCGCCCAGATCAGTTGTAGCTGAATCTTCAGCGATAGCAATATAAGTGCTAGTCTTCTTGCTCAGCGCATGGGCATAACCCAGAGCATAACCAGAATCAGCATTGCTTGCATCACCAAAAGTGAACATGATGTTGTCATTGCTGTTCAGCTTGTAGTTAGCACTTACAAATGTGTAGTCATTGCCAGTTACATCTTCGGCTGCTTCATACTGGAAGCCCAGTACCAGTGCATCCATCTTGTAGCTGCCACCAACTTTCATAGC
>JALTRC010000154.1 GCA_026998145.1 Gammaproteobacteria bacterium | reverse complement strand
TTGAAGTAGTCATAAATCATCCGCGATTTATCGGACATACAGGCCAGCGCCGCATCATTACCCATGGAGCCTACCGGATCACGACCTTCCTTGACCAGTGGCAGCAGCATAAACTGCATGGTTTCCGAGGTGTAACCAAAGGCGCGCATACGGGGGAGTAATGTGTCCGGATCGAAGCCGTGTGGTTCCTGATTCGGTTCCAGCTGGGACAGGGCGATGCGCTGGTTGGTTAGCCACTGCTCATAAGGCTGTTTGGCGGCAAATTCGTGTTTCAGTTCTTCATCGGGAATCATCCGGCCCTGGTCGAAATCGATCAGGAACATCTTGCCCGGCTGCAGGCGGCCTTTCAGCTTGACGTTTTCCGGCTCTACGGGCAGTACGCCCACCTCGGAAGCCATAATGACGCGATCATCATGGGTCAGATAATAACGGCTGGGGCGCAGGCCATTGCGATCTAAAGTGGCGCCAATATAGCGGCCATCGGTAAAGACGATGGAAGCCGGGCCGTCCCAGGGTTCCATCAGGGCCGACTGGTATTCATAAAAGGCGCGTTTTTCTTCGCTCATGCTGGTGTCATTCTGCCAGGCTTCCGGCACCATCATCATTACCGCTTCCTGCAGGCTGCGGCCACCCATGAGTAAAAATTCCAGTACATTATCGAAGCTGCCGGAGTCGGATACGTCTGGCTCAATGACGGGCAGCACGCGCTTGATGTCATCGCCAAATAATTCGCTTTCGGCAGTGCCTTCCCGGGCGCTCATCCAGTTGGCATTACCCAGACGGGTATTGATTTCACCGTTATGGCTCATAAAACGCTTGGGCTGAGCACGATCCCATGAGGGGAAGGTGTTGGTGGAGAAACGGGAATGCACCATGGCTAGATGGGCGGTAAAATCTTCTGCATTCAGATCCGTGAAAAACGGCATCATCTGATCCGGGTTCAGCATACCTTTATATACTATGACCTTGGTGGACAGGGAGCAGAAGTAGAACAGCTCACGCTGTTTGATGCTCTCGTTACTGCGCACGGCGTGGGTGCTTTCCTTGCGCAGCACATACAGAGCGCGCTCCAGATCATCTGATGAAGCGCCTTCAGCCGCCGCCACAAATAATTGCTCCATATGGGGCATGGCTTTGCGGGCAGTGGGGCCTATATCGGCTTTCAGGGGATCGATGGGCAGCAGACGCCAGCCGATCAGTGTGTGGCCGGATTTTTCAATCAGCTCACTCACCAGCTTTTTACAATGGGCGCGCTCGGTTTCATCCACTGGCAGAAATACGATGCCCGCTGCATAGCGGCCTTTTTCCGGCAGATCAGCGCCTAAATCCTCTTTGGCAACACGCTTTAAAAAGTCGTAGGGCAGGCTGGTCATAATGCCGGCGCCATCACCTGTATTGCTTTCACAACCACAGGCGCCCCGGTGTACCATGCGGCGCAGAATATGGTCTGCATCTTCTACGATCTGGTGGCTGGGCTGGCCCTTAATATGGGCAACAAAGCCCACGCCACAGTTTTCTGTTTCATTGGCAGGGTCGTATAAACCGTGCTTGTCAGGTCGTGTGTACTGATTGAAGATGTTTTTTTCGCTCATGCTTGCCTCTGGATACCCGGAAAAGTCACGGGTATTGTCAAAATTCTGCTATGCCGCGGGATTGATCTGCGAATAGGGGGCCGACATTTTACAGGAATAGGCAGATAAAACAAAGTGATGGGAGGAATACCCCTGACCCCCTTTTGCAAAGGGGGGAGGCTGATCGGGTTTTTAAAAGTTCTGGGGTAGGGCGGATCAAGCAAAGCGGATCCACCAGAACCTGTATCGCCGGTGGATCCGCTTTGCTTGATCCACCCTACGGGTTTATTTTTTGATGGCCTGCTGAATGGACTTGATGGATTTGGCCCAGGGGCGGGCTTTTTGCAGCTCGGCGGGCAGACTGGTGATTGACTGGCGTGCCGTATCCCGGTTGCTATACAGGCGATGTACCAGCACATACCAGGGCTTGCCTTTTAGCTCGGTGCTGTACCAGGCGGTATCCTCACCCAGCTTATGTGCTTTTGCGAAGCTGAGCAGGGTGGCCGGATCGCGGGCGCCGAGGATTTGCAGGGTCCAGTGTTCGGGGTTTTGCTGTGCCAGCCACTGGCTGTTGTGTATGCCGAGCTGCTCTAATTGCGTGATCGCCGGGTTAATGATTTTGGGCGGCTCTGCAATAACAGTTTGTACAGCGGGTGCTGGTGTTTCGATGGTTTGTGGCACGACTTCTTTTACGGCTTTCTCTTCGATGCTTTGTTCGGTGGCTTCTGGCTGCTTATTGATCTGGGCCTGGGGTGTATCAACCGTGGCTGCTGGTATTTCTGCCGGCTGGATTTTTTCAGCCGGCGGCTTTGCTGGAAGCTGAGCTGTGGTTTGCGCTGGTGCTTCAGTTGCTGGCTCACTAAAGGTTTCGGGCGCGGCTATAACAGGCTCCGGCTCTGTGATTTGAGGTTTTGATTCCAGGGCTTCGTGTTGAATTGCGGCTTTTTCCGGGCTGGCAAATTCTGGCGGTGCGGGTGGAGGGCTTTGCATGATCTGCATGGCAATAAAGCCAATGCCGAGAATTATAATCAGGCTAATGGGTATGAGATATTTTCGAGCCATCCGGGCGGCCGGTGTCCGGGTTTGCTGGTGAACATGTTTTTCCAGCTGCGCCGCTGCATGGATCATAAGCTGGCTGATATTGCCCTGAGACTGTTCCTGAATACGCTGGATGTCGTCGTTACTCAGGCCGATGTTGCCTTCAAAGCCTGCGCGGGCAAAGCTGTGTTTAATAAAGGCGGCTACCTGTTTGTTGGTGAACTCGGGCATGGCCTGTACGGAAAGCTGGCTGGCCTGCAACTGGGAAATATCACCAAGCCTGTCTGCTGTGCCTGTGTTGGCAAAAAACAGTAGCTTTAACTGTGTTGATGATTCCTGCAGGCTTTTCTGAAAATCCAGAATTTCGCAGAAACAGCTGTCACTTAATAAATGGGCATCATCAATCACCAGTGCTGCATGCTGGTCGAACAGCTGCAGGTTTTTCAGTTGTTCCTGAATGGGGGAATCTGTGGCGGGAGCACTCAGGTGCAGTGCCATTTTCTGTTGCAGGCTATTGAGTGTATCAGTGATTTCCGCCTGCACGGGGAGCAATAATATATTGCTGGTTTCTGTTTTTAGCAGCCGCCTAAACAGGGTGCTTTTGCCGCTGCCTGCATCGCCTTCAATAAAAAGTATCAGATCGGTGAACTGTAGCTGGTGTTTAATATTGTCCAGCAGCTGTTCAAAAATGGAGTCGGTATAGATGCTTTTTGCATCCAGCATCTGATTGGAGAAAGGCTGTTGTTTAAGCTGATAAAAATCCAGAACCTGCTGGCTAAGGCTGATAGTGTTATCGGTGCTGGATGTTTTTTTTGCCATATCTCAGGGAATTAAATTTGCAAAAGACAGTTGTCGTGGATTAAAAATCCGCTCGTATTCAACAATAGCATAACGGTCAGTCATGCCGGCAATGTAGTCTGCTACACCTCGGGCAATGCCCGTATCCGCATCTTTTTCTTTTAATTCGTTGCAGTGGCGAGCCGCTTCCGGTGGCAGTATGCTGATGTCATTAATAAAAGCATCGAATAAAGCGGTCAGGACTTTTTCGGCTTTATTGGTCATGCGCTGTACCCGGTAATGACGGTACAGATTTTGCCGTAAAAAAGTTTTCAGTTGCTGATTCTGTTTTTGCATATCATCACTGAAGCTGATCAGATAGCCGTTCTGATTGCGTGCATCATCCGGGTGTTGCAGCTCATGTTTCTGTAGTTGCGTCTTGCTGGTTTCAATTAAATCCACCACCATGCAGTTAATCATACGACGAATAATTTCATGTACCTGACGGCGCTCATCCAGTTTGGGATAGCGTTCTTTTACCACATCGAACTGGGTACGGAAAAGCTGTGTTTCGGTAAGCTGTTCAATGGTGATAAGGCCGTAACGGATGCCGTCATCTATGTCGTGATTATTGTAGGCAATCACATCACTAATGTCGCAGACCTGGGCCTCTAAAGCCGGCTGTTTTTTATTAATAAAACGCTCGCCCAGTGGTCCCAGCTTTTTTGCATCTTTTAATGAACAGTGTTTTAAAATGCCTTCACGGGATTCATAGGTCAGGTTAAGGCCGGCAAAGTCGGCGTATTTTTCTTCCAGATCATCCACTACCCGTAATGACTGTAAATTATGTTCAAAACCGCCAAAGGATTTCATGCAGCGGTTAAGAGCATCCTGACCCGCATGGCCAAAGGGGGCGTGTCCCAGATCATGGGAAAGGGCGATGGTTTCGGTGAGGTCTTCATGCAGGCCAAGCTCCCGGGAAATGGAACGGGCAATTTGTGACACTTCCAGTGAGTGGGTCAGGCGGGTGCGAAACAGATCCCCTTCGTGGTTAACAAAAACCTGGGTTTTGTATTCCAGACGTCTAAAGGCGGCTGAATGAATAATGCGATCCCGATCCCGTTGAAACTCGTTGCGATGAACCGGCGAGCTTTCCGGGTGTATGCGTCCCCGGGATGTTTTCTGGCTACAGGCATAAGGGGCCAGACCCGGATCGGAGGATGGGTCGCGCCAGCTCATTAGTAGCTATCGGCTATAGTTTGTTTAAGAATGTCCTGGCTGTAATCACTGGTGACTATGGCATTGCCTATGTCTTTAAACAGTACCAGTTTGAGGACCCCGTCGGAGACTTTTTTATCCACGGCCATCAGTTCCAGAAAACGCTCAACTGACATTTCGCCGGGCGCTTTAACCGGCAGTTGTGCTTTTTCAATAAGATCGGTTACCCGGTCAACATCCGCCGCAGAAATCCAGCCCAGCTTTTCCGACATGCGAGCCGCCATCACCATGCCGCAGCCCACCGCTTCACCATGTAGCCATCGGCCGTAACCCATGCCGGTTTCAATGGCATGGCCAAAAGTATGGCCCAGATTCAGCAGGGCACGCTGGCCGCTTTCCCGTTCATCAGCGGCCACCAC
>JALTRC010000153.1 GCA_026998145.1 Gammaproteobacteria bacterium | reverse complement strand
ACTTCCTGTAAACGCACCGCCAGCACCGGCTGGCTTATATCCGAGTAGTCAATTTTAATTGCCGAACCGCTGGGTACCGTGATTTTTTCTGGCGCCAGCTGATTCACCTGTTGTTGCTGATCCCAGCTTAATTGAGCCAATAACAGTTGATACACATCCAGCTGTTGCAGTTTTTTAAAACTGTTCTCGTGACTTAAATGGGGTTGCAACCAGTCAGATAAATTCTCCAGCAATGCCGTGTCGGAAAAATCCGGCAAGTTCGCGGATGCATATTGTTTTTTCAATGCTTCGTTTTGTTTTATATGATAAGCAATAAAATCCACTCGCTGTTTAAGACTCTCTGCCTGCGCCGTCCAGTTTAAACATTGCAAACCATTTTGTTGAATCGCCTTTAACAGACACTCATGTACGGCCTGTTTATTCTCCGGCACCACAGTTTTTTCCTGCAAACAAATGCTCCCCAGATAGCGACATAGCTTTGCTTCTACTCGCAGGGATTTTTCATTCCAGCCAAGCACTTCCTGCTGCTTTATATCATCGGCAAAATAATCTTCCAGTTGTTGCAGGCTAATGGCTTCAGCCAGATAAATACTGGCTTCACTGCTGCGACCTTTCATGGCATCAAGATTGGCCACCACCATATATTCATGTAACTGACCTTGCAGATAATCAGGGACTTTTGCACCCTTGCCATTGCTGAGCAGATATTGCCCTCGATTCCCGTGACGCAGTTTGGCAATGCGATCAGGATAGGCATAGGCCAGCAGCACGCCGCTGAAACTTTTATCGATTTTCCCGGCGGATGATTTTGCAAAACCTTTAAGACGTTTAAAAAAATCATCCGCTGTTTTTAAAATCTGCCTGCATATATTGGTATTGATACCGGGCAGTTTTTTTATTTCGCCGGATTTAAAGCCCTGTAAAATAGCCAGGCGATCATGAATATCGATAGTTTTTTCCGCGCTGGATAAATACAAATCTTTTTCCGTTAACAGGGCGGCAATCAAACAGGCGTGGTAAGCCTGCCCGTGTGCTATTGCCGATAACATCATATGAGCCAGACGCGGATGGCTGCCCAGTTTCAGCATATCCTTGCCGTGCTGAGTAATACGTCCTGATGCATCTATGGCGTGCAGCCTTTGTAATAAATCACGTCCCTGTTCTATGGCGCTGGCAGGCGGTTGATCCAGCCATTGCAATTCACTGACATCCTGCACGCCCCAGTTTGCCAGCTCCAGCACCAGACTGCTTAAATCACTGCGCAGAACTTCCGCACTGGCATGTTGATTTAATTGCTGAGATTCTGGCCACAGGCGATAACAGACACCGGCAGATAAACGACCGGCCCGGCCGCTGCGTTGGGTGGCAGAATCGGCTGAAATCATTTGGGTTTTCAAATAATTCATGGCCGATGCCGGGCTGTATTCCAGCACCCGCTCCAGCCCGGAATCA
>JALTRC010000152.1 GCA_026998145.1 Gammaproteobacteria bacterium | reverse complement strand
GGCAATATTCCCGATGAAGCCATTTATATGGCTCTTGCCGATACCATTAAACAATTTCATTTACCCATGGAATATTTTTACGACCTGCTATCGGCTTTTGAGCAGGATGTGGAAAAAAAACGCTATGCAGATTTTGGCGAGCTAATGGATTATTGCCGACGCTCCGCCAACCCCATTGGCCGTTTATTACTGCATTTAAACGGCACCACTGATCGGCGTCTGCTGGGTTATTCCGATGCCATATGCAGCGCCCTGCAACTGATAAACTTTTATCAGGACCTGCAACAGGACTATAAGGAAATGGGGCGTATTTATATTCCCCAGGACGAAATGCGAAAATATCATGTCACGGAAGAGCATTTTGCCAGCCAATCTTCTGCTGCATCCATGCAGGCCCTGATGCGGCAACAGATTCAACGGGCCAATAAACTGCTCAATGCCGGCGCCCCCCTGGGCAAACAACTGGGAGGCAGGCTGGGCTTTGAAATACGTTTAATCACTGCCGCCGCCTCCCGTGTGATAATAAAACTCCATGCCCAGGATGATTTTTTCAGTCGCCCCCGCCTGCAAGCCCATGACTGGCTGTGGGTTTTCTGGAAGGCATTGCGGGCCAGATAAATAATGCCCCTGACCTGTTGGCACTGGATTCCCGCCTGCGCAGGTATGACAAAAGAGTGTTTATATTGTTATATAAAAACGCTTTTATTCCCGTTCTTTGCGTTTATTTGCGGACTCAATGCTTCTAACCCACAGGCCTGTAAATCAGTTAATATACCCCCATGACGCCCGATGAATATTGCCAGCAAAAAGCCGCCAGCAGCGGCTCCAGCTTTTATAACAGCTTTCGTTTTCTGCCTCCCCTAAAACGCCGGGCCATTACGGCCCTCTATGCTTTTTGTCGGGAAGTGGATGATGTAGTGGATGAATGCAGTGACGAATCCATTGCCCAGCAAAGTCTTTACTGGTGGCGTCAGGAAGTAGCCAAACTGTATCAGGGCAAGCCGGAACATCCGGTCACCCGCGCCCTGCTTCCTCTGCTGGACAGCTTTAATCTGCCACAGGAATATTTGCTGGAAATTATTGATGGCATGGAAATGGATTTACACCAGCATGAATATGCGGATTTTAAAGCCCTGTCTTTATACTGTTACCGGGTAGCCAGCGTGGTGGGTTTATTAACCGTGGAGATTTTTGGTTATCAGAATCGCCAGACATTACGCTATGCCCATGACTTAGGCATGGCCTTTCAACTCACCAATATTTTGCGGGATGTGCGGGAAGATGCCATGCGGGGCCGGGTGTATATTCCCCAGGATGAAATGGAAAAATTCGGTGTTAGCCAGCATGACCTGCATCAACCCATCAGTAATAATGCCACTCACGCCCTGTTTCAGTTTCAGGCAGAGCGGGCGCGGGATTATTATCGCAAGGCCTTTGCCGAGCTGCCGGATGAAGACCGCGACTCACAACTGAGCGGCCTGCTAATGGCGGAAATTTACAGAGCATTACTGGATGAAATTGAAGCCGATGGTTTCAGGGTGCTGGAACATAAAATCAAACTAACACCCAGCCGAAAACTCTATTTAAGCCTGCGCTGTTTTCTGCGGGAAAAGTTCCGCCACTGGCGCAGTGGCCATAAAAACTAATGGAAAAAAGCGTTTGCATTATTGGCGCAGGCTGGGCCGGGCTGGCAGCCGCCGTTGAATTAAGCCGGCACAATATTCCGGTGAGTGTTTATGAGTCCGCACCGCAAATCGGCGGCCGCGCCCGAGGAGTGCAAACACAGGGAAAACAGATTGATAATGGCCAGCATTTACTGATTGGCGCCTATCAGCAGACACTTGCCTTACTGAAAACCACTGGCATCAATGAAGCGGATGTTTTATACCGTTATCCCCAGAAGCTGCAACTGATCGATTTACAAAGCCATCAGAAGGCTTTTGATTTAAGCTTGCCCCGCCTGCCTGCCCCTTTGCATTTATTATTTGGCATACTGAACTGCCGATCCTTAAACAGCAAAGAAAAAATTTCTGCCCTGCTGCGTTTTAATGCTTTATTAAAAAAGCCTGTAAATAAAGATATATCCGTTAATAAGTGGTTGACTCAGGCCGGGCTGCCTGAAAAATTTATACACCATTTATTGCAGCCTTTATGCCTTGCCGCCATGACCACTCATCCACAACAGGCCTCGGCAAAAAGTTTTCAATATGTATTGCAAAAAACTTTTTTTGCTCCGGCCAGCCATACGGATTTACTGATTCCCAAAGTGAATTTATCACAGCTTTTTCCCCTGGCAGCCAAAGCCTGTATTGAAAACCACGGCGGGGAGGTGCTGACATCATCCCCCTGTCGCAAGCTGGTTTATGACAATCATCAATTAAGGGGTATAGAGCTGGACAATCAGTTTGTTTCCGCACAGCAGGTGATTCTGGCCACCCCCCCATGGGCAGCGCAAAAACTGCTGGGCGATTATCCGGCCACCCAGGCCATAGCCGAAAAACTCAAACAGCTTGAATATGAGCCGGTGATAACGGTGTATCTTCAATACCCTGAAAACATCGCCCTTAATCAACCCATGCTGGGTGTATTAAATGCCACAACACAATGGCTGTTTGACCGGCGCATCTGCTGGCAGCCCGGCCTGATGGCAGCGGTTATCAGCGCCCGCGGGGAACATGAACAATGGGATAATAAAACCCTGGGGCAGCATATTTCTCGTGAGCTGGCCAGCCTCTTTCCCCATTGGCCGGAGGCTGAGTCCATACAGGTGATCCGGGAAAAACGGGCCACCCTGCAATGCCATGTGGGAGTAGATGGTCTACGCCCCGGCCCTGATACCCCCATTCCCAATCTTTATTTATGCGGCGATTATGTTTTATATGAAAATAATCGCCCTTCCCTGCCATCAACACTCGAAGCCGCTGTGGAGTCTGGTGTAAAATGCGCACAACGTATCATTCAGGAAACACCTTAATATGCCACAGGCTCAAGATTACCAGGCCCCTGCTGACCTGCTGAAAGACAAAACCATTTTAGTCACAGGCGCTGGTGCCGGCATTGGCCGCGCGGCGGCACTGGCCTATGCGGCTCACGGTGCTACCGTCATCCTGCTGGGACGAACCACCCACAAGCTGGAAGATGTATATGATGAGATTGTGGCAGCCGGTGGGCCGAAACCGGCCATCTATCCCATGAATTTTGAAGGGGCCTCCCCCAAAGATTTTGATGATCTGGCCAGTACGCTGGAAAAAGAATTTGGCGCGCTCCACGGCCTGTTACACAATGCGGCCTGGTTAGGCAGCACCACACCGATCGAAGGCTATGATGCGGAACTGTGGTACAAAGTCATGCAGATCAATGTCAATGCACCCTTTATGCTGACACAGGCATTGATGCCACTCATGCGCAAAACAGAAAATTCATCCATGATTTTTACCCTGGATGATAAAACCACAGCCTACTGGGGCGCTTATGGTGTGGCCAAACATGCACTGGAAGGTTTAATGATGATCGTTGCCGATGAAATGGACACAGACCAGCCCATAAAAGTGAATGCCATTAACCCCTGCCCGGTTAAGACCAATATCCGCTTAAATGCTTTTCCCGGTGAAGACCCTAATACTCTGAAAATGCCGGAAGAAATTATGGCTACTTATCTGTATTTAATGGGTGAGGACAGTAATGGGCATCAGGGTGAAATCTTTAAAATAGAGCGGGATTAGTTCGAGAGCTTCAGCCCTGGTGGATCAAGCGCAGCGGATCCACCAAAAACACCCATAAAAAAACCACGCTCAATAACGTGGTTTTTTTATGGGTGAAGCCAAACCTCACCGAATAGGTGGGCACAAAAACCGAAGTTAATGTGCCCTAGCAGCGCATGATTGCCGCTAAACCGTTTCACTTGACTCAAGTGGAATCTGTGGCACTCACGCTACATGCTGTTGAACAGAAAGCCTAGCTTTTAGTCGCTGGCTTCTGCTGCTGATTACGCTCATTTAAAAACTGCTGATAACGGGCTTCTGCTTCTTTACGACGCTGCTCCATCATCTTCATCATTTCAGCCTGACGATTTTGCATGTCTTGATAAGAAGGCTGCTGGAAAGCCGCTGGCTGTTGTGCCGCACGCTTCTTCATCATTTCCTGATAACGCTGATAGGCTTCCTGCTGGGCTTTTTCTGCCATTTTACGTTGCTCTTCCATCTGCGCTTTTTGCTCATCGCTCATGGGGGCGTAGGCATAAGGCGCTGGAGCATAACCATTGTAGCCGTTATAACCATTGGCACCGTTCCAGCCATTATTACCATAACCCTGGCCGTTACCGCGGGCATTGCCGCTCATATTAAAACCAAAGCTACCGCCGCCGTTGCCATTACCCATGCCGTTACCGAAACCATTGTTGTTCCAGTTATTATAGCCGTTATTGTTGTTTCCAAACCATGCATTGGCTGATGTTGATACAGCAATTGCTGCTACGGCAGCTACAAGTGTTAAAGTTTTCATTTGTCATTTCCTCAATAGGTTTAGCTCAGGAAAACCCAATCCGCCGAGTTTCCCGCTTTCATGCGCTTAATGGCTTTTGCCACTGTCTGAATTATATTAGTGTTTCATTATATATTCAATTACTGTTTTGCACCGTTTGTCTGGTTTATACAGGCAATAAAAAAGGCGCACAGGGCGCCTTTTTTAAAGAGAATATGACCACTTAAGATCGTTGCATAGCCTGCTTAAAAGCCTCCTGCTGCTTTTTCAGCAATTCCAGCTGCCGCTTTTCCATTTTTGCCTGCATTTCCTGCATTTTTTCAATGGACTGCTGGCGACGTTTTTCAGCCTGCAAAAAGACAGTTTTACGCATTTCAAACATATCAGCCATCATCTGCTGCTGTCGTTGCATCTGTGCCTCAATTGCCTGCTGACGCTGCTGCATGATCTGCTGGAAGCGATCATAATCAACATTCCCCATTGTGACAGGTGCTCGGCTGGCAAATTGTGCCCCCTGAACAGGCTGAGATGGCACAACCGGTACCTTTGTATTTTGAACCTGAGCTTCTGCATCTGTCTGTGCCTGAGGCTCCGCTTCCACCACTTCATCAAGCTGCACGTCTACCACAGCCGGCTCACTCAGGGAAGTATCGGCCGCAGCAGATTCATCGGCGGGCGCAGATGAAAATGTTGATGCAACCTGCTTAAGCGTCTTACTCATATTGGCAGAGTTATCACCAAAAACCCCAATAATGACCGCCAGAGTAATACCAAAACCCAGTACCATCACCGCAGCAAAAGGCAGTTTCACAGCTTTCTTTGCCGCTGCAACTGGCTCATCTGTCACCACTTCATCTGTTGTCGTCTCTTCTACTTCTACAACTTCAGCTTCATCAATTTTTTTATCAGTCATTGTCCTGACTCCTGATTAATCAAAAAAAGAGCCGGGCACTTGCGCGACCAGCTCTCTTTATAACACTTAAAAAGAATTACCTTTTACTTCTGTGCTGGAGCCTGCTGTGGCGCCTGCTGAGGAGCTGGAGCATAGCCATAAGGAGCAGGAGCATAGCCATAAGGAGCAGGAGCATAGCCGTAAGGGGCGGGTGCTGGACCGTAACCGTATGGCGCATAGCCATAGCCGTTATAACCATTGTAACCGTTATAACCATTCCAGCCATTGTTACCATAACCCTGGCCATTACCACGGGCATTGCCACTCATGTTGAAACCGAAGTTTCCATCACCCATGAAGTCACCCATGCCGTTACCCCAACCGTTGTTATTCCAGTTGTTATAACCGTTATTGTAACCATTGTTACCGAAAGGACCCCACCATGCATTGGCAGAAGCAGAAACAGCCAGAGCTGCAGCGATTGCTAGAACTTTTAAAGTTTTCATAAGATCACCTTTATCATTTGTTTAACGTCAATTTTTCATGCGCTTATGGTTATCTAACCATGTGTTAATTATATTAGTAATTAATTATATTTCAATATAAGCACTATACCGTTCGTCGTTTCGTTTCTGCCAACACAATCACAGTTTGATAATGCTTATTTTTGCCTGAATCCCTTCACATTCGCATCTAAGGCTATTTATGATCTGTCCCATCAGATAATATGGCAGCCTGTTATCTCAATCCTCAAAGGAACCCTATGTCCACCCATAATTTAGGCAATCTACTCAAAAAACTCCATCAACTGGAAGAGGAACTGGAAGCAGAAATAGACAGCCTGATGGAAGAAAAACAGACCCAGTTCCGCTATTCACTGGAACAGGGCAAGGTTCATTTTCAGGAAGAAATAAAAGCGCTGAATAAAAAATACCGAGTGGGTGTATGGGAATATTTAAAACAGGCCCGTATCGGGCATATATTATCGGCGCCGGTCATATACAGTGTCTTCTTTCCCATGCTGTTACTGGATCTATTTGTGACCTTTTATCAATGGATCTGTTTTCCCATTTACGGCATTCCACTGGTTAAACGCGACCCCTATTTTATTATCGACCGGCATAAACTGACCTACCTGAACTTTATCCAGAAATTCAACTGCACCTATTGTAGCTATGGCAATGGTTTGATTGAGTATGTCAGAGAGGTCACCGCCCGTACGGAACAATACTGGTGCCCTATTCGCCATGCCCGCCGTTCACCGGACCCCCATTATTTACAGGAAAATTTTCTGGATTATGGTCACGCAGAAGTTTATAACCAGCGCCTGGCGGAATTACAGCAGGCATTAAAGGATCTACAGGCTCAGAAAGACCCGCATGCAAGACAATAATATTCTTTATATTCTAACCATGAGCTTGCACAGCCTGCTGGTAATTGTGCTGGCCATACGCATTATATTGCGTCGCCGTCCCTTAAGCACATTACTGGCCTGGCTGGCGATTATTCTCAGTTTTCCGATTCTGGGTGGCATTATTTATCTGGCCATCGGGGAAAGCCGGGTGAGTGAAAAATATCTAAAGCGCATAAAAGAAATTCACCCCTTATACGATCATTGGCGAAACTCCCTGTTTAAACGGGCGATTGCCGATGAAAGTTATATTCCTCACAAGGCGCATCCTGTTTATCACCTTGCCCAGGCCATTGATGGCCTGCCCGTTTTAAAAGGCAACCTGATGACATTATTTCTTGAATCACACGGTCTGCTCGATCAGCTGATTGAAGATATCAATCAGGCGCAAACCAGCTGTCACCTTGAATTTTATATCTGGGATTCTGAAGGCCGTATTACGGAAGTTGAAAATGCCTTAATTCTCGCCGCACAAAGGGGGGTGGAATGCCGTTTGCTACTGGATGATATCGGCAGTGGTGATTTTCTTAAAAGCACACGCCGGCAGATATTAAAAAATGCCGGTGTTGAAATCGCAGTGAGTTTTCCGGTGGGTTTATTTACCACTATCTTCTCCCGCGCCGATATTCGCAATCACCGCAAAGTGATTATTATTGACAGCGCCATTGGCTACACTGGCAGCCAGAATATGGCAGACCCCAGTTTATTCAAGCGAGATGAAGATGTGGGTGAATGGATCGATGCCATGACCCGCATGGAAGGCCCGGTTGTTGAAGAGCTGGAACGCACCTTCAGTATCGACTGGCAAATTACTACTGGCATCGAACTTAAAACCTTCCATAAAACCACTTATTTAAAACCCCATCCAGAACCGGCCATTGCGGTACAGGTGATGCCATCCGGCCCCTTCCCCCGCGCCATGGCTATTCAAAAAATTATGCTAACGCTGATTTACGCCAGCCGGGAAGAACTGATTATTACCAGCCCCTATTTTGTACCAGATGAAGCCATTCACACGGCGCTAATATCAGCTGCCAATCGACAGGTAAAGGTTAAACTGGTAGTGCCGGATAAAAATGATTCAAAGCTGGTGAAATACGCCGGCCAGTCTTTTTATGAGGAGCTGCTGGAAGCCGGTGTCGAAATTTATAATTTTAATAATAATTTATTACATACAAAATCCATTACCGTGGATGGTGAGTTCTGTTTATTTGGTTCGGTTAATATGGATATTCGCAGCCTGTGGCTGAACTTTGAACTGTCGCTGATTATTTATAATCAGGAATTTACTCGCAAGATAGTTGGTATGCAGGAAAGCTATATTCAACAATCTTCCCGCATCCATTTAGACGACTGGAAACAAAGGCATGTATTCCAGCGACTACTGGAAAATTCGGCGCAGCTGGCCGCACCTTTATTATAAAGCCAGGAAGCCTCTGATTAACTCTGGACGAAACAGTTTGCGTTTAAAATACGTGGCATCAAGGCGTCGAATCGCACCCAATAGCAGGCTCGGGAAGATTTGCAACGCAGAGGCTGCGTATTTTAAATGTGAAATGTGAGTTCATGAGTTATTCAGATGCTCCCTAGGGCCAGATTCCCCGTTCCAGCGTCACCCTGGCCACCCGTTCTATGGCGATCATATGTGCCGTAGTGCGAAGATCAGATCGCAGTTCCTTGCCGCAGGCCTGCTGGCATTCTTGCTCAAGCTGTTTCCAACGCTTTACCACTGTATCAACCGCATAAACCATTTTTCGTTTTAGTTTATGTTCAATAATATCCAGCTCCCAGGATTCATTCTGGTTGTTCTGCACCCATTCAAAATAACTCACAACCACACCGCCCGCATTGGATAAAATATCCGGCAATACCGGTATTCCTCGCGCATATAAAATATCATCGGCCATCGGCGTAGTAGGTGCATTGGCGGCTTCAACAACCAGCCTGGCATTTATTTTATGGGCATTGTGGGCACAGATCTGATTGCTCATAGCGGCGGGAATTAAAATATCACAATCCAGTTGCAACAGGTCTTCATTGGTGAGGGTGAGTGTTTCAGGCAAACCAACAATAGTGCCATGTTGTTTTTTAAAGGCCAGCGCGGCATCCATATCAATGCCTTCTTCATGGTGTATACCTCCCTGACTATCGCTAACGGCAATAATTCTGGCCCCCTGTTTTGCAAATAATCGCGCCGCCACGCCACCAACATTTCCCAGCCCCTGCACCACAACCCGGGCACCTTTTAAATTTTTCAGGCCATCAATTAGACCGTGGGATAAAAACTGCTCTGTTGCATTCATACAGCCTCGGCCGGTTGCCTCACGACGGCCTAATGAGCCGCCCAGATCAATCGGCTTGCCGGTTACCACCGAACGATTATTATGGCCTGGATAGAGCACATCATAGGTGTCATAAATCCATGCCATGGTTTGTTCATTGGTATACATATCCGGTGCCGGTATATCCGTATGGGGGCCAATATTCTGGCTTAGCTCGGTAATAAAACGACGGGTAATACGGCGCAATTCATTTTCACTCAGGGCTTTTGAATCACAGATAACACCGCCTTTAGCACCACCAAATGGCACATTTAACAAGGCGCATTTCCAGGTCATTAATGAAGCCAGGGCGGTGACTTCCTGCTGGGTTAATTCAGGGTGAAAACGTATTCCCCCTTTACCCGGCCCCATCGCACTGTTATGTAAAACCCGATAGCCGTGAAAACTGGAAACGGAACCATCTGACATTTCAATGGGAAAGCAGACACTCACTGTGCGTTTGGGTGAATTTAAAAAATCAATCAGACCCGCTTTCATATTTTTTAGATGACTAATCGCCCGCTGAAACTGCTGCTGACTGATCACCCGCGGGTCAAGATTTTCCTGTTTATTATTTTCTGCCATGACTACACCTGATCACCTATGCATCGTACTGTTTGTTTTTCCATTCCCGAATCGCCGCAAATACTTCACCATCAGTATTTAATTTGTGACCTGCATATTTTTCTGCGGCCTGTATCACCACCGGCTCTTTAAAACGCATAAAGGGATTGGTTTTTAATTCCAGCTCAATGGTGGATGGAATGGTCGGCAGCCCCTTTAACTGTTTTTCCATTTCTATTTTATCCCGCTGTAAAATGGCCGGATTATCCGGCTCCACCCATTTGGCAAAACCGATATTGTCCAGTGTATATTCATGGCCACAATACATGCGCGTTTGCCCCGGCAATGCGGCCAGTTTGTTCATGGATGCCGCCATCTGCTCAGCTGTGCCACTAAATAAAAATCCACAGCCACAGCCAAAGATGGTATCTCCGCAAAAAACAGCCTCTTCCCCATAATAGGCCACATGATCCAGCGTATGGCCCGGAATACTCATCACTTTAAAACTTATATCCAGTTCTTCAATCTGTATCTGGCTGCCGTCTTCTGCCGGTGTGGTTATTAAATTCTGTATGGGTAAATCAATGCTCAGGGCTGTTTTGGAAGGTTCCCGATTCGGGCAGATAATCTCAATACCCGGAAAGGCTTTTACCAGTGCCGCCACGCCCCCCGTATGGTCATAATGCTGATGGGTAATCAATATGGCAATGGCTTGCAGTTTGTGCTTTTGCAGATAAGCCATAATGGCTTTTTCATCCCCCGGATCAATCAGCGCAACCCTGGGAGAATCCGGACGTTTCAGCATCCAGATATAGTTATCGGAAAAGGCAGGAATCGGGGTAATTTCTAACATAACAATCATGATCTTTTAAAACATCGATGGTACAGTACAGGCTCGTTTTTACCCAGTCAAACCACGGAACAATATGAAAGTTATTTCATTCAATACCAATAGTATTCGTATGCGCCAGCACCAGCTTAAAGCCATTATTGAACGGCATCAGCCGGATGTTATTGGCATTCAGGAAACCAAGGTGCAGGATGCAGACTTCCCCACCCAGATGATTGAGGAGCTGGGCTACCACGCCAGCTTTTACGGCCAGAAAACCCACTATGGGGTTGCCCTGCTCAGCAAACAGCCGGCCATTGAAATACAGAAAGGGTTTAAGGGTGAAGCGGAAGATGCCCAGCGCCGTTTTATCAGTGGCAAATATGATATAAACGGCCAGCTGATTACCATTATGAATGGCTATTTCCCCCAGGGTGAAAGCAATAGCCATCCCACCAAGTTTCCTGCCAAACGGGATTTTTACGCCAGGCTACTGAAGTTGCTGCAAAACGAATACTCAGCCGATGAGCCATTGATTGTGATGGGTGATATGAATATCGCCCCCACAGATCGGGATATTGGCATAGGCCCGGATAATATGAAGCGCTGGCTGCGAACCGGAAAGTGCAGTTTTTTACCCGAAGAGCGGGAATGGCTGCAAAAGCTGTATGACTGGGGCCTGATCGACAGTTTCCGCCAGCTGCATCCGGATGTGGATGACCGTTTTAGCTGGTTTGACTACCGCAGCAAAGGCTTTGAACGGGAACCCAAACGGGGGCTGCGTATCGACCTGATCCTGGCCACCGAGACATTGCAGCAGCTTTGTACCGACAGCGGCATTGATTATGATGTGCGGGCCATGGAAAAACCCTCTGATCACTGCCCTGTATGGAGCGAATTCAGCCTTTAGATAAGCGGATATTCACCCATACAGGTGTAGCCACGGCCGGGCCTAAAAACTATACTGTAGGGAATTGTTTTACAGGAACTGTCGCTTGAGTACCCCTTTGCAGAGCCCCCGCTGTCGTATTATGGGATTATCCCTGCTATTACTCGCCAGCCTGATTCTGCTACTGTTCAGAGTCGTACCCACAATATTTAAACCCTCTGCCCTGCAAAAAGTCCTCAATACGGGCGAACTTACCATTATCACCCGCAATAGCCCCACCACCTATTACGAAGGCCCGGAAGGCCCTACCGGCTTTGAATATGAACTGGCTCAGTTGTTTGCCGATTCCCTGGGGGTAAAACTCAAGGTCATCACACCGGACAGCTTAAACGATATTTTTACCCTGCTGGATCAGGGCAAGGCCGATTTTGCCGCGGCTGGCCTGACGGTAACCGAATCCCGAAAAAAACGGGTACGTTTTGCGGCCAGTTATCAAACCATAACCGAGCAGCTGGTTTATCACCGGGAAAACAAACGCCCCAAAACCTATCAGGACCTGAGCGGTGGCAAACTTGACGTAGTGGCTGGCTCCAGCCATGTTGAAACCCTGCAGGCACTCAAAAAACAATACCCGGAATTACAGTGGAATGCCCGCACGGGAGTTGAAAGCGAGGAGCTTTTACAGCAGGTTGATGAGCAGCAGATTGATTACACCATTGCCGATTCCAACGAAGTGGATATGAATCAGCGCTTTATGCTGAATCTGCGCATTGCCTTTGATATTTCCGAGCCGAAGCAGCTGGCCTGGGCCTTTCCCAAAAGTGAAGACAGCAGCCTTTATGACAAAAGCATGAGCTTTTTCTGGAAGGTGTTAAATAATGGCGAACTCACCCAGCTGGTTGAACGCCATTATGGCCATGTGACCCAGTTTGATTATGTGGGCAACCGCATCTACCTGCGGCATATTAATAATCGGCTGAGCAAATACCGGCCGCTGTTTGAAGAGGCCGCTGAGCTTTATGGGCTTGACTGGAAACTGCTGGCCGCCATGGGCTATCAGGAATCCCACTGGAATCCACGGGCCATCTCCCCCACCGGGGTACGGGGCATTATGATGCTAACTCGGGAAACCGCTGGACAGATGGGCATTAAAAACCGGCTTAATCCCAAGAGCAGTATTTTTGGCGGCGCCCAGTATTTAACAAAAATTAAAAACCGTTTTGCCGATGATATTCCCGAACCGGATAAAACCTGGTTTGCACTGGCCGCTTATAATGTGGGCTATTACCATGTGAGAGATGCCCAGAAAATTGCCA
>JALTRC010000151.1 GCA_026998145.1 Gammaproteobacteria bacterium | reverse complement strand
ACCCAGATTAATACCGGCAGTTGTATCAGCGCTGACATCGGCAATTGCCTGCTGAATTGTTTCAGTGGTGACTTCAGCCACCTGACTGAACAGGGTATAGACTTGGGCATTGGTTAATGCACCGGTGGCCACAGCGCCTGTTGCAATGCTTTTGCCTGAACCGCTGCTGGCTAGTTCCTGTAGTTTTTTCACATAGTCATCAAACAGGGAGACGTTATCATCATCTATACCCAGATTGGTTTTAACCTGCTCTTCAGCCGCCTCGGCGCTCAAGCCCAGATTAGCCTGCTGATAACCCTGAATAAGGGTTGTGAGGGGGCTAACAGTAACATCACCGGTTGTGGGTTCGGTTTTGCCTGGTGGTGTTGAAAGCACCAGTTTTTCAGTAACAGGGCCATTGTCATCGGCTGTATTGCTGTTACTTTCGGCAATAATGGCATACTGGGCATATTGTTCAGCCAGTGCGTTTAAAGTAAAGGCGCCATTGGCATCGGATTCGGTTTTTAAATCCCCTGTTTCATCACAGGTTTTATTATTATTGGTATCCAGACAAACGGTAGCAAATTTTAAATAGCCATTTGACAACACATTACCCGATTTTGAGATGGTCGTATCACCGCCGCCGCTGCTGGAGCAGGCACTGAGAGCTGCCGTTATGGCAATGGCGGCTACACTGAGTTTGAATGGATATTGAGCTGTCATAATAAAGAGTCCTTAAATTTTTGTCATTCACCCGTTTAATATAGCTGATATTCTGTGGATATGTACCCCTGTTCGGGTGGTGATTTGTTGCTTGTCAGGCATAAAAACAGGGTAACGAGTTTTTTCTGGGGTATCAGCCAGCTATAGATTTACAGAAGCTGATAGCGGCGTTCAATATACTCGGTAACCCGCTGCTGAAATTCCTCAGCAATATGCTCACCTTTTAAGGTGACGGTTTTAACCCCGTCCTCATACACCGGCGCCACCGGTTTTTCCCCATTGCCCGGCAGGCTGATGCCGATATTGGCGTGTTTGCTTTCCCCGGGGCCATTGACCACGCAGCCCATAACCGCAACCGACATATTTTCCACCCCCTGATATTTTTCCCGCCACACAGGCATCTGCTCCCGTAGATAGGCCTGAATGGATTCGGCCAGCTCCTGAAAATAACTGCTGGATGTGCGGCCGCAGCCGGGGCAGGCGGTAACCAGTGGCAAAAAGGCGCGCAGTCCCATGGTTTGCAGGATTTCCTGGGCAACAATCACTTCTTTGGTGCGGGCGGCGCCCGGCTCGGGGGTGAGGGAGATGCGAATGGTATCGCCTATGCCTTCGTGCAGTAAAATGGCCAGCGCCGCGGTGGAGGCAACTATGCCTTTGGAGCCCATGCCCGCCTCGGTCAGCCCCAGATGCAGGGCGTAATCACAGCGTTCGGCCATGGCCCGGTACACGGTAATTAAATCCTGCACATCGGACATTTTGCAGGAGAGGATGATTTTATCCCGGCCAAGCCCCAGCTCCTCCGCCTGAGCTGCGCTATCCAGCGCCGAGCGGATAATGGTTTCAAACATTATGATTTTGGGTTCTTTGGGTTCTGCCAGCCGGGCGTTTTCATCCATCAGTTTTGCCAGCAGTTCCTGATCCATACTGCCCCAATTCACCCCAATGCGCACGGGCTTGTTATATTTCACCGCGGTTTCAATCAGGGTGGCGAATTGTTCATCCCGCTTTTTACCCCGCCCCACATTGCCCGGATTAATGCGGTATTTATCCAGTGCGCTGGCACATTCCGGGTACTGGGTGAGCAGCCGGTGGCCATTAAAATGAAAATCCCCCACCACTGGCACATGAATACCCATATGTTGTAAACGGGTCTTTATGCCCGGAACCGCTGCCGCCGCTTCTGCCGTATCCACCGTAATGCGCACCATCTCGGAACCGGCCGCGGCCAGCTCGGCAATTTGCTCGGCGGTGGCCTGTTCATTGGCCGTATCCGTATTGGTCATGGACTGGATAACAATGGGCGCATCACCACCAATGGTGATTTCACCGACTTTAACTTTTACAGAATGGCGCTTGGGTTTGAATGGATCGGGAAAGTGCATAGGTTTTTCGGGGCTGTTAAACAAGGGGGCTATGATACCATTGAATATTGGTAATGCCTTCCCTTCGATAGTGTTAGCGCCCCTCTTTGGAAAAGAGGGGCCGGGGGAGATTAGAAGTTGTTCAAGTTGAAATGCTGTATTAATAGAAGATTCAAAGCTGAAAGTTTTTAAATCCCCCTCATTCCCCCTTTATTAAAGGGGGAGGTATATTGGTAAAAAGCATATTGATCTTTAATGCCAGTAATGGAGCTCCCCTCTTTAGCAAAGAGGGGTCGGGGGAGATTAGAAGTTGTTCAAGTTGAAATACTGTATTAATAGAAGATTCAAAGCTGAAAGATTTTTAAATCCCCCTCATTCCCCCTTTGTCAAAGGTGGAGGTATATTGGTAAAAGGCATATTGATCTTCAATGCCAGTAATGGAACTCCCCTCTTTAGCAAAGAGGGGCCGGGGGAGATTAGAAGTTGTTCAAGTTAAAATACTGTATTGATAGAAGATTCAAAGCTGAAAGATTTTTAAATCCCCCTCATTCCCCCTTTGTTAAAGGGGGAGGTATTCAGTGAGTAGAAAGAATAAAAAATGGCATTTAAACTCGGTTTGATTATTAACCCCATAGCCGGCATTGGCGGCTCGGTTGCCCTTAAGGGAAGTGACGGTGTTGCCACTCTGGAAAAAGCCCGCGCTCTGGGCGGGATTTCCCAGGCACAGGATCGCGTCCGTACAGCATTGCAAGCCATACAGCCATTAAAAGATGATGTGATGATTTATGCGGCGGCCAATGAAATGGGCTTTGATCTGGCTGCCGAAATGGGCTTTCAGGTGGAGTCACTGGGTGAACATCAGGCCGGTAAAACCACGGCGGCAGATACGGAGGCAGTTGTTGCAAAAATACTGGATCGGGGTATTGACTGTCTGGCATTTGCCGGTGGTGATGGCACTGCCCGCAATATTTACAATGCTCTGCATGCCTTACACCAGCATCAGCAGATTCCGGTACTGGGCATTCCTGCCGGCTGTAAAATTCATTCGGCAGTCTATGGGGTCACGCCAAAACATGCCGGTGAATTATTACAGTTAATGATCCGCGGCAGACCTCTTTCCATGCACGAAGCCCGGGTAATGGATATAGACGAGGAGGCGTTTCGTCATGATATTGTCAAAGCGCGCCCCTATGGTGAGCTGATTGTGGCTGCTGAAAATCACTATATGCAGAATATGAAAGAGGGCGGTGTCAGCCACGAGGCGCTGGTATTGCAGGATATGGCGGCCTATGTGATTGAGGAAATGCAGGATGACACCCTGTATTTAATCGGTTCCGGCACCACACCTAAGGCAATACTGGATGAGCTGCAACTGGAATCCACCCTGCTGGGTGTTGATGCGGTTTTAAACCGGCAACTGCTGGCCAGTGATTTAAGCGAATCGCAAATACTGGATTTGCTGGATGGCCAGCCTAAAGCCAAACTGGTGATAACCCTAATCGGCGGACAGGGGCATGTGTTTGGTCGCGGTAATCAGCAGTTGAGCAGCCGGGTGATTCGGCGTATTGGCCGGGATAATATTTTGCTGCTGGCAACGCCGGAAAAAATACACGGCCTGCAAGGGCGACCCTTGCGGGTGGACACAGGGGATGAGGAATTAAATGATAAATTGTGTGGAATGATGCCGGTGATTACCGGTTATGATGAGCGGGTGCTGTATCGTATTGGCTGAAAAATTATCCGTTATTAAACAGGAATAAATGCAATGTCAGGCGTATTCATAATATTGTAAATCATATAAACCTCTGTGCCTTTGTGCCTCTGTGTCAGAGGTTCCTTAAGGGTTTGATTTTCGCGTAGCCGTTTTATAAATCTATAACAGAAACGAGTTAAAAAAATGAACGAAGAAAAATTCAATTACGATTTAATGGATTTTATTGCCATGTCGCCCACACCGTTTCATGCTGTGGAGCAAATGGTTTACAAACTGGAATGTGCCGGCTACCAGCGGCTTTATGAATCCGATGCCTGGCAGTTACAGAAACAGCAGGGTTACTTTGTATTGCGAAATGACTCATCCATTATCGCTTTCAAGCTGGGTGAGGAGGATGTGGCAGAAACAGGTATTCAGATGGTGGGCGCCCATACCGATAGCCCCTGTTTAAAAGTAAAGCCGCAGCCAGAGATTATTAGCAAAGGCTATTGGCAACTGGGTGTGGAAGTTTACGGCGGTGCATTATTAAACCCATGGTTTGATCGTGATTTATCACTGGCAGGGCGGCTCAGTTATCTGGATGATGACGGGGATTTAAATCACCATTTAATTAATTTTGAAAATCCCATTGCCGTGATTCCCAGTCTGGCCATTCATCTGGATCGTGAAGCCAATAAAAATCGCAGTATCAATGCACAAAAAGACATTCCCCCCATCCTGTTAAAATTGCCCAATGAAGACAGGCCGGATTTCAAACAGATTTTGCTGCAACTGTTACAGAAAGATATAGAGGATGCGGTGGAAGTGCTGGATTATGAGCTGTGTTTTTATGATGTGCAGGAACCGGCTTATGTGGGACTGCATCAGGACTTTATTGCCAGCGCCCGGCTGGATAATTTGCTTAGTTGTTTTACCGGCCTGATGGCCATGACAGAAACATCTAATCCCGGCAGTAAAATGCTGGTATGCACTGACCACGAAGAAGTGGGTAGCGCATCGGCTGCCGGCGCCCAGGGGAATTTTCTGGAGTCTGTGTTAAAACGCATTGCCGGCAGTGAGGAAAACTTTGCCCGCATGATCGATCACTCCATGCTGATCTCAGCCGACAATGCCCATGGCATACATCCGAATTACATCGATAAACACGATGATAATCACGGGCCGATTATCAATAATGGCCCGGTGATTAAACTCAATGCCAATCAGCGCTATGCATCCAATAGCGAAACCAGTGCAATATTTAAACAGCTGTGTAAAAAAGC
>JALTRC010000150.1 GCA_026998145.1 Gammaproteobacteria bacterium | reverse complement strand
CTCCCTGCCGGCAGATACATCGCCACCCTCCAAACCAGCCAATTTAAACGCCGTTGGCATGTCTGCTTCGTTTATACAGTTAGAATGGTCTGCATCAGTAGATGATGTTGCAGTTGTTGGCTACAGGGTTTATAGCAACTCTGTTCTCCTTGAAACTACCACCCAAACAACATATCTCGACACACAGGTTACTGAAAATACTGAATATCAATATTCTATCGTTGCATTCGATGCAGCCAATAACACCAGCGCCAGTAATATTACTATTACTACGCCGATGAGCAGCACCACCGATACCACTGCACCAACTCAACCGGCTAACCTGAGAACAACTGCCTCACCTACCAGTTCACAAATAAGCCTCACCTGGGCTGCCTCTACAGATAATATTGCATTATCAGGATACCGTATTTATCGTGACGACACTCTCATTGCAACCACCACTTCTACAGACTTCACTGACAATGGTGTAATTGCCGGAGCAACCTATACTTATGTAATCAGAGCATTTGACGCTGCAAACAATACCGCTTCGAGTAATGCTCTAACGGTAAATACACCTAATGAAATCGATAATACGGCACCATCAAAACCAACAGGGCTTATGGCAACATCAAGTACTTCCAGCAGTATTAGTCTCAGCTGGAATGCATCTACGGATAATATAGGTGTAACTCATTATGTTATATATCGAGATTCAGTCCAGATTGGGAGCGTTTCTAACACAACATTTACGGATACTTCAGTACAGGCAGAAACGCTGTATCAGTATCGCGTAGCCGCTGCTGATGCTGCCAGTAATATATCAACTCAAAGCGACCCGTTAACCATAACATCACCCGCGAGCACTTCAACAACTAACTTGCCCAGCATGTTGGTACCCATAAGCTATGACTGTGCTGAAACAAACATTCTTTGTGTCGATGATACTTCAGGCCCAACCCAGGAATTCTCAACTATTCAGGATGCCGTTGATTTAGCAACTGCCGGCGATACGGTCATTGTTCATGACGGTGTTTACGCTGGATTTACTCTCTCAAATAGCGGGGATTCAGATACTAATCGCATCATTGTCTCAGGAAATGGTAATAATGTTCTTATTAATAGTGGTGGCAGTTCACAGGGCCGCGTGCTGGTGAGCAACAGCAATTATGTCACTATCGAAGGCTTCACCATAGAGAATGCCGGCAGCTATTGCCTGGCCGCTCGGGATGCGTCTGCTAACAACCCTATGGTTGGTGTTACCTTTCAATTCAATACGGTCAGAAACTGTGGCTCAACTAATATTTACATGTCTCATGCCTCCTATTCCCTAATGTTGGGTAACACTACTTATGGATCACAAACAAGCCATGGTATTTACCTGTCCAATGCCGGCTCTGATAACACAATAATTAAAGGGAATCGTAGCTATAACAATGCTAAAAATGGACTGCATTTTAATGGTGATAGCAGTA
>JALTRC010000149.1 GCA_026998145.1 Gammaproteobacteria bacterium | reverse complement strand
CTGTTATGGTCCCAGAAGTACACACCACTCCAGTATATGAATATGAGACTGTTGATGAAGTTAGTTATGTGAACCATGTTGAAGAATATGATGAGGTTGAGAACAAAGTTAGGTACGAGACTGTCATTGAACCAGAATTCAGAACTAGATATGAGTCTGTTGATGAAATTCAAGAAATTCCTCATGTTGAATATGTCACAAGATACGATACAAGAATGGAGCCTGAATTTAGACGCCATGCTGATGTTGTTCAAGATATTGAGTATGTGACCAGATACCAGACTGTTGAAGAGCCAGAATACAGACTTAGAACTGAAATTATCCCAGAGATTGAATATGTTACAAGATATGAGACAGTGAATGAGCCAGAAGTTAGATACCACACTGAAGTTGTCCCAGAGATTGAGTATGTCACCAGATACCAGACAGTTGAAGAGCCAGAATACGTTCATCACACTGAAGTTGTCCCAGAAATTGAGTATGTAACTAGAAGCCAGGTTGTGGATGAACCAGAATTCAGAACTAGATATGAGACTGTTGATGAGGTTGAATATGTCCCAAGATTCCAGACTGTTGAAGAGCCAGAATACGTTCATCACACTGAAGTTGTCCCAGAAATTGAGTATGTCACTAGAACTCAAGTTGTTGAAGAACCAGAAACCACGTATCACACTGAACACCTTCCAGAGCTCCAAAGAAGACAGAGATATGAAACTTATGATGAAGTAAGAGATGAGATTACCTTTGAGACTGTTGATGATGTCTCCACCACTACCCATGATGAAGTTGTCCCACAATATGAGAGATGTGTTGTCTATGAAGCTGTTCAGGATCAACCACTCACTCGTGTTCAAGAACCAGGAACTACTGAGAGAGTTGAAAGACACAATTATATTGAAGGAAAAGGACTTAATATTGACAGAAACATTTACACTGCCCCAACTCAAGACAGAAAATGGGCTCAAGAATGGAGACAAGACTATGGAGCTTTTAATGAAAGAGCATTCAGAGATAACAGATGGAGAGATCCAGCTTACGGTTTCCAAGCTTCTCATGCTTATGAAACTCCATTCGCATATGAAGCACCATTTGCTTATGAGACAGCTTATGCTCCATATGCATATAATGCTCCATTTGCCTACGAGACTGCTTTTGAACCTGTTTACACTGCACCAATTGCTTACGAAACCCCAGTGGTTTATGAATCCCCAGTGATCGTCGAAGAGCCAGTCTATGATGGATGGTATGATGCTCCTCTCATTGTTGAACAAGCTGAAACCACTGTAACTCCAACTACAACCGCAACTGATGTTGAATACTAATAAAGTGGTAATGAAAATTTAAAAATCATTGTATCCAAACTCCCAAAAATTTTCATTTAAAAATCTAAAAACCTTGCAAGCCAAAACTTTCAACATCCTCCAAGTCCTCTCATCATACCTCCACATCTTCCGGCAC
>JALTRC010000148.1:881-1471 GCA_026998145.1 Gammaproteobacteria bacterium | reverse complement strand
ATTACATTGATCGAATAAAAGAAGAACTGGATCGAATAGAGAAACCCGAATGGATCAATACTATATTTACTTTAATCGAGAACTTTGCCGAATACCCGCTTGATGAAGAAAACAAACCGGATGCGGCAATATACGAAATCCTGTCATCATTAGATAGAAATGACTCTCCAGAAGTTCGCTTTATTAATCAAATAGGCTATATACATGCATTTACATACCGCGCTTATTATCTGGATAATGAGCGCAATGCCGTTTATTGGAATCCTCTCAAGGAAAAATATACAGAATTCAAAAAGAATGCGACACAGATATACCAGGCGAGTATGGAGTACCCTGCGGCAGATATTATTCATAAGTGGCTGTTTAGTCAGTTCAATCAGGTACAGCCATAATGTTCTGGCACAGAACTCCAGCATTATCTGAACTACCGAATATCGATCTCAACAACCTGGATTACAACAATATTCCTGTATTAAGGTCTCGGGATATTGTTAATCTATTAGGACTTGGGCCAAAACTCAAGTCAATCGAGAAATTGACAGCCTCTGGCGCAGAGTATTTTGATCACCTGTATCGTCCAGCCATTGAGC
>JALTRC010000148.1:0-871 GCA_026998145.1 Gammaproteobacteria bacterium | reverse complement strand
TCAATTAGTCCCCGCTTCAACTGCTCATCACCACGCTGGCCCAGGCGGATTGATCATCCATACCCTTGATGTTATTGATACATCACTCCGGATCCGCAAATCCTACAACCTTCCACTTCAGGCTCCGGCTGAGGTTATATCAGCCCAGGAGCATATATGGACCTATGCTATATTTTCTGGGGCAATGCTACATGATGCAGGCAAACTGATCTCCAATACACGCTTGCTGCTTGATACAGGTAGAATCTGGACACCTCACGACACACCCATTTTAGATACTGAGGCAAATACATATAGAATTGTCTTTGAAAAAAGCCGCTACAATGCTCACACGGTATTAGCAAATGGGCTAATACACATCCTGCCGAACAAAGGTCGGGGCTGGTTGGCTCAATACCCTGACATTCTGGTTCAATTAACGGCCTGGCTGGCAGGAGATCTATATGAGTGTGGCGCAATAGGCGATATTGTGCGTCAGGCAGATGGCCAATCTGTCGCAAGAAACCTGAAACTGGGCGGACAAGAGCAACGGTTTCCCAATGCGCCAACTATTCCGCTGGTTGATCGAATCACTACTGCACTGCGCCAATTACTGGATGAGGATATCTTGCGCATTAATCGACCCGAAGGCAGTGCAGGTTGGAGTGATGAGCATTACACCTATCTAGTCTGTGGAACTGTGGCAGATGCGGTACGCAGTGCCCTACAGAGAACTGGCGCAACGGACATACCCAGTGACAATACGCGCCTTTTTGACACTTGGCAGGAACATGGATTTGTTGAGAGCACCCCGGATAACCGGGCTATATGGCACCTGACAATAAATAATAGCCTTACTCTGACGGTTTTGAAATTTGAGACAAATCGCCTC
>JALTRC010000147.1:579-1481 GCA_026998145.1 Gammaproteobacteria bacterium | reverse complement strand
CCGCCATTGAAGAGCTGGCCGGCGTGGATATTTTCTGTTCGGATAAAACCGGCACTTTAACCGAAAATAAAATGCAGGTCGCGGACCCTGTGGTACTGGGAAGCTATACGCTAGAAGACCTTTTTTTAACGGCCGCACTGGCATCCCGCCTTGAAAATAATGATCCGATCGAATTACCCATTTTTCATTATATTGATGAACAACTGCCCCAACTTAATTTAAACCAGTATCAACAGCTACATTTCACACCCTTTGACCCGGTGCGTAAACGTACTGAAGCTGACGTTCAGCATGGCAACGAAAAATTCACTGCCATCAAAGGAGCTGCACAGGTTTTAATTAAGCTGTCTGATCTATCAGACGATGAAACCAGAGAAATACATGTCCTGGTTAATCAACTGGCCTCCAAAGGTTACAGGACTCTGGCGGTTGGCCTTAAAGATGAAGATACGCCCGTTAAAATTATTGGCCTGATTCCCCTTTATGATCCACCCCGCAGCGACTCCTCACAGGTAATTGCCGATATGCGCAATTATGGCGTAAGGGTCAAAATGGTCACCGGTGATCATGTGGCCATTGCCAGAGAAGTGGGTAGCCTGATGGGGCTTGAGGGCGAAGCCATACGCTCTCATCAATTAACCGGCAGCGGCAGCCAGGAATTACTGGCGCTTAGTTCGGCCCTGTCCGCCGCCATATATGAACGCCTTAAAGGTGATGTTTCCCGTGCTGAATCACAGCGTTTTGCCAGCGATGTTATGGAAACACTCAAACAATTGTACGACACCCGTTTACTGGACACTGAATTTATTCACACCCACGAGTCAGCCATTATTGAAATGATTGAAAATGTGGATCTGTTTGCAGAGGTCGTGCCCGAGGATAAATACCGTATTGTCGATACC
>JALTRC010000147.1:0-569 GCA_026998145.1 Gammaproteobacteria bacterium | reverse complement strand
CAATGATGCGCCAGCACTGAAAAAAGCCGATTGCGGTTTTGCGGTTGAAAATGCCACGGACGCAGCCCGTGCAGCTGCCGATATTATCCTCACCGCGCCGGGCCTGTCAGTGATTAATGCGGCCGTCAAACAGGCTCGCATCACATTTGAACGTATGAAAAGCTATGCCACTTTCCGCATAGCTGAAACCATTCGCATTATTTTATTTATGACCCTGGCCATAGTGGTGTTTAATTTTTATCCCATTACTGCCCTGATGATTATCATTCTGGCTCTGCTTAATGACATTCCCATACTGGCCATTGCCTATGACAATACACAGATTGATAAAAATCCGGTGAGATGGAATATGACCGAGCTATTGACCATATCCAGCACATTGGGCATCAGCGGCGTAATCTCTTCATTTTTACTATTTTTTATTTTACTGAAAATGGGTTTTTCAGAGGCTATGATCCAGTCCCTGTTCTTTGCCAAGCTGACCGTTGCAGGCCATGGCACTATATACAATACCCGGATCGACGACTGGTTCTGGAAAAAACCCTATCCGTCATGGATTCTGTTTAGTG
>JALTRC010000146.1 GCA_026998145.1 Gammaproteobacteria bacterium | reverse complement strand
CGGCTAGCCTGTGTGCATCCGAAAGCAATATAAATTTCGACAAGCCACGGCGGCAGAGCCAGTTCCCGACTGCGCCTGCCCATCTTTATGTGCCCCTGCCTTACAGTATGCCGGGCATAGGCTCGGGCCTGTTTTTAATGGCTTATTTATCAAATCTGGCAGAGACAACAACAGATGCAGCACTGGTGGCTGTTGAAGGGGATGCCAGTGGTTTTATTGGTGAGCTGGATGAAATCCCCCTGCTTAAAGACCGTTTGCTGTTAAAACTTTTTTCCATGAATATCAGTCAGGCGGCAATTAATGATTATCAAACCAGAGGCATGAATAATAATTCCAGTGAATTTAATGTGCTGGATATTAGTGATGTCAAACAACTGGAAGCGGAGCTTAGCCTGAATTTCTGGGATCGCCGGCTGGAGTTTCACGGCCGTTACCGGGATCAGAAAAGTTCAGTTAATGGGATTCGAGACTCAGACGGTGTTTTATTAACAACACTTGACCCGCCACAGATTACCCGGGGTATTCAGCGTTCAGCAGGCATGATGCTGGATTTAACAGATGATTTTTTCGATCCACGAGCGGGTTTCAGATTTCGTCTTGATTATCAGGATAAGCCTTCCAGTGATTTAACTAAACCGGATTTTTATGTGCTGGACTACAGCCTGATTTATTATTTGCCGCTTAGAAAGGATGATACTCTGGTGTTTAATTATTATCGCTCCGATGCCCATGTAAGGCGCACCGGTTTGCTGGACCCTCAGGCTATTGCCAGCTCTATAGGGGTGAGCTGTGCACCAGATGATACGCTTTGCATTGAGGCAGGGAACCAGCGGGTGGCCAATATTCTGGCCCATAATCAAAATGGCACAGCGACGACACTGGGTGGCACGGATCGTTTGCGCAGTTATGCGGATGGGCGCTTTTCGGGTGGTCATATGGGTTTTGTGGGGGCCGAGTATCGGCTTAACTTTTTACAGGATGCCCGGCCCTTTGACTTTTTTATCTGGAAAGATATTCCCACCAGTATTCAGCTGGCGATGTTTGCGGAGCTGGGCAGCGTCGGGGAAACATCATCCGCTTTATGGGATGACAGCCGAGCTTCTTACGGGCTGGGCTTACGGCTGTTATCCAAATCCGGCAGTGTGTATCGTCTGGGTCTGGCCGCAGGGGATGAAGGCACGGAGTTGACGATTTTCTTTTTTTATCCCTGGAAATAGTCTTAGGAAAGCTCTGATCAATTCATGAACTCACATTTCACGCTTAAAATGCGCGGCTTCTGCGTTGCGAATCTTCGTAATAGCCTGTGCTATTACGTGCGATTCGACGCCTTGAATCCACGCATTTTAAGTGCAAACTGTTTCGTCCAGAATTAATCAGAGCTTCCCTGGACTTATTTATCTTTTGCTGACTGGCCCCTGTCGTGAGTTGCCGGTTCAGCATATAATTCGCCCATGTATCAGCAATTCTTCGGGCTTAAAGAATCACCTTATTCTATTGCACCCAATCCCCGCTATCTCTATATGAGCGAACGGCACCGGGAGGCTCTGGCGCATCTGATTTATGGCCTGAATTCTGATGGCGCTTTTATTCTACTCAGTGGGGATGTGGGTACCGGTAAAACTACCGTTAGCCGTTGCCTGCTGGAACAGTTAAATGAAAATACCCGTCTGGCCCTGGTATTAAATCCCAAAGTTAGCGTGCAGGAATTGCTGGCGACCATCTGTGATGAGCTGCGTATTACTTATCCAAAGGACAATACCAGCGTAAAAGTGTTTGTTGATTATATAAACCGGTTTTTACTGGGCGCACACGCCCTGGGTCACAAGGTGGTGGTATTAATCGATGAGGCACAAAATCTGCAAATGGATGTGCTGGAGCAGCTTCGCCTGCTGACTAATCTGGAAACCAATGAGCGCAAACTGCTGCAAATTATTTTACTGGGGCAACCGGAATTACTGGATATGCTGGCGCGGCCCGAGCTGTCACAATTGTCCCAGCGCATTACCGCCCGTTATCATTTAAAACCCCTTAATCAAAAAGAAGTCCAGGCCTATATGAATCACCGGCTACGTGTGGCCGGGGCAACACGGCCTTTATTTGATGCGGCCGCAATTAAGCAGGTTGCCGAGCTAACGGCGGGCGTGCCGCGCCTGATTAATGTGTTATGTGATCGCTCCCTGCTGGGCGCCTATGTGCAGAATAAAACACGGGTTGATAAAAAAACTGTGCAGCAGGCGGGCAGGGAAGTGTTGCCTGCATATCGGCCAGCTAAAAAAACCCTGTTGTCTTCGCCGGGTATATTGGCCGCTTTACTTGTGATAATGGTATTGGTGCTGGGTATTTTTTTCTGGCAAAAAAAGTCTGCTTTAACAACGCAGCCGCAGCAGTCCCATAACAATATTGTGCAACAGGCTGTTAAAACATTGCCAGCAGCTGTTGTTAAAAAGACAAAAACCGATCTTGTGGCGAAGGCGAAAAAATCAGACGATATAAAACTCAAACCGCTGGTCTGGCCAAAAGAAACGGAGCGCCTGCGCAGTAACCTGATGGCATTTCAATCCCTGTTATCGGCATGGGGGCTAAATTATGATAGCCAGAAAAATGGTAGCCCCTGTTTTTATGCCCAGTCTCAGGGGCTGGCCTGTATGCAGGGGCAGGGAAATATGAAGGATCTGCGGGATTATAATCGTCCTGCCGTTTTAAAATTAATAGATGATAAGGGACAGCCGGTTTATGCAGCCCTGATGAAAATTAAAAAAGATACGGCCTATCTGAATATGGCGGGAAAAGATTTTATTGTGCCGCTGCATGATTTACAGCAGCACTGGTATGGTGATTTTAATTTATTGTGGAAGCCACCACCGTTTTACACCAGCGCTATTCGGCCGGGTTATGAGGGCGAGGAAGTGGTGTGGCTAAGTCAGTTACTTAACAAACTGGATAAAACCCATATCACACCGGAAACCCGACAATATAATCAGCCACTACTGGAAAAGGTTCGTCAGTTTCAGTTACAGCAGGGACTGGTGGCGGATGGGGTGGTGGGTGCACAAACATTGATTCATCTTAATCACGCAGTGTCGCTGGATGCGCCAGTGCTGGAGAGTCGATCCTGATGTCATATATTCTGGATGCATTGAAAAAATCAGATAACAGTTGTAAGCAGGGGGAGGTGCCCGACCTGCAAACCGTGCACATGCCGGCCCTAAATGAGGAGCCATCAAATAAATGGCTGTATCTGATTATTGTATTGCTGCTGGTGAGTCTGGCTTTTTTGATTGGTGTATACCAGCCCTGGAAAACAGTACAGAAAAAAAACATTAAGCCGGCGGAAATAATAGAAGAAAAAATTATTGAACCGAAAGAAAATAACAAAACGCCTGCCAATATTGCAGAGCCTGAAACGCAGCCGGAAACGAAAGGTCAGATAGCAAAAGCAGATGCCAGGCCAGCCGTTCAAAAGCAAACGTCTGAAAAAGTTGAGCAGGCAGCGGTTGATAAAAAGCCCGAGCTTGAAATATCACAGGAACAGATTCGACAGGTGCCTCGCTTATCGGAACTTTCCGAATTAGTGCAGCAGGCCATTCCCAATATGGTTTATGCGGGCCATGTTTATTCTTCTAATTCAAAGCAGCGCTCTATTATCATTAACGGCTATGCCATGTCCGAAGGCGATACAGTCATTGATGGTTTGAAGGTAAAACAGATTACCCCCGATGGGGTGATTTTTGATTATCAGGGCCAGCTGTTCCGGGTTGAAATATTGCAGGACTGGTCATTTGACTAATTCCCATACTTTTTCGATTGCGCCTATGCTGGACTGGACAGATCGTCACCAGCGTTTTTTTATGCGTTTGATTTCAAAACATGCGCGTCTGTATACGGAAATGATTACCACCGGTGCATTAATTTATAATGATCCTGAGCGTTATCTGCCTTTTAATAAAGAAGAACATCCTGTTGCGGTGCAGCTGGGTGGAAACCATCCTGATGAGCTGGCCCGCTGTGCGCAAATGGCACAGGACTATGGTTATGATGAAGTTAATTTAAATGTGGGTTGCCCCAGTGACCGGGTTAAAAATGGTCGCTTTGGTGCCTGCCTGATGGCAACACCAGAAGTGGTTGCCGAAGCGGTTGCAGCCATGAAAGCCCAGGTGAATATTCCGGTAACCGTTAAACACCGTATTGGCATAGATGAGCAGGACTCCTGGGAGGAGCTTTGTCATTTTGTGGAAACAGTTGCAGCGGCTTCCTGTGATGCCTTTATTGTTCATGCGCGCAAGGCATGGCTACAAGGTTTAAGCCCTAAACAGAATCGTGAAGTGCCCCCATTAAAATATGATGTGGTGCATCGTTTAAAAAAAACTTACCCTCATCTGAATATTATTATCAATGGGGGCATTATCAGTCTTGAACAGACATTACAGCAGTTAGAATATGTGGATGGGGTTATGATTGGCCGTGAGGCCTACCATAATCCTTATGCAATGGTTGAATTCGACGGGGCGGTTTTTCATGATCCCCATCCGCTGCCTTCCCGCTTTGATATACTGGAACAGCTTTATCCCTATATAGAAAAACATCTGGCGGCCGGCGGTCGCTTGCACGATATTACCCGGCATATCTTTGGTCTGTTTTTAGGTCAGCCCAATGCCAAAATCTGGCGTCGTTATTTAAGCGAGAATGCCCCCCGTAAAGGCGCCGGTATTAATGTACTTAAACAGGCAACAGATTTATTGTTGAAATAATATGCAGCGCAGAAAAATTATTCATATTGATATGGATGCTTTTTTTGCCGCTGTTGAGCAGCGTGATAATCCTCAATGGAAAGGCAAACCGGTGATTGTGGGCGGTATGCCGGACTCAAGAGGGGTGGTGGCTACCTGTAGTTATGAGGCGCGAAAGTTTGGTATTCATTCGGCCATGTCTTCATCTCGCGCCTATAAACTTTGCCCGCAGGGTGTTTTTGTTAAACCTCGAATCAGTGATTATCAGCAGGTCTCCCGGCAGATTCATTCTGTTTTTTTACAATATACGGATCTTGTAGAGCCTTTGTCGCTGGATGAAGCTTATCTGGATGTTTCTCAGCTTGAGCTATTTAAGGGTTCGGCTACATTGATTGCGGAAGACATTCGCAAAAAGATTTTTCAAAAAACTGCTTTAACCGCATCAGCGGGGATTTCTTATAACAAATTTCTCGCCAAGGTGGCCTCAGATATGAATAAGCCCAATGGTCAGTTTGTGATTACCCCGGAACAGGGGGAAGCGTTTGTGGCGCAGCTGCCAGTTGGTAAGTTTTACGGTGTTGGTAAAGTCACGGAAAAGAAAATGCATGAGCATAAAATCTTTACCGGCGCCGATTTAAAAAATAAAAGTCTGCAACAACTGGGTCGCTTATTTGGTAAGTCGGCGCAATACTATTTTGATATTGCCCGAGGTGAAGATCATCGACCAGTGGTGACTCAGCGAGCGCGTAAATCCATTGGTTCTGAAACAACACTGCAATCGGATATAAAGGATGAAAATGAGATTAAACATATTTTGCAGCTCTTAACAGAAGAGGTCTGTGTGTCTTTAAGAAAAAAACAGCTGTGTGCAAAAACCATAAATTTAAAAGTGAAATATCATGACTTCGAACAGATAACGCGACAAACCGGCCTGGATAATTATAGCTGTGATGAAAGGCTGTTTTTTAATGTGCTGTGCCTGTTGTTAAAGAAGACACAAATTGGTAAAAAACCAGTGCGCTTGCTGGGTGTCAGTGTGTCGGATCTTGGGGCCGATGTGTTATCATCAAGCTTTGTACAATTATCTTTATTTGATGACAAAGGTGACTAGGAAATGATAAAAAAAGCAGGTGTTTTATTAATGCTAATGCCGCTGGCAGTTTCGGCGGAAGCGTGGAAGGGAACAGGTGAGCTGGGCTTTACATCAACATCGGGCAATACCGATTCACAAACCCTGAATACTAAACTGAACTTTAGCAAAAAGCAGGATAAATGGGCTCATGCGCTGGGTATCAATATTGTAAAGTCATCAGTTAATAATGTAGACAGTGCCGATAGTCTGGTTGCCACTGAAAAAACCGATTATACCTTCGGTAAAAAAGCTTATGTGTTTGGCGGCCTGCGTTATGAAGATGACAAGTTCAGTGGTTTTGACAGCCAGTCATCGGTAACGCTTGGTGTGGGTTCCCGCTTTATTGAAACCGATAAGCAGACGCTGGATCTTTCGGCTGGTTTAGGTGCTCGCCGAATTGAAGTCACAGGCGGCGCATCGGAAAGTGATAGCACCTTGAATCTACAGGGAAAATATAATCTCAAAATTAGTGAGCATGCTTCTTTCCAGCAGGATTTGCTGTATGAATCAGGTGATAGCAATACCCATACAGAATCCATTTCTGCACTTAAAATGAAAATCGCCGGCAACCTTTCATCAGTACTGAGTTATACGATAAAAAATAACTCTGATGTGCCAGCCGGTGTAGAAAAAACCGATACCATTACGACCGTTGCTCTGGGGTATGATTTTTAAGGAGCCGCTGATTAATTAGTAGCGGGTCGTGTAGCGGATATTAAAATTAACATCCGGCGAAGCAGCCACCTGAATATCTTCCGCAACGGCGATATCCAGGCGGCTGTTTTTGTTTATAAGCAGGCTGCCGCCAAAGGTGATTTGCACAACATCGCCTAGAAATTTCAGGGCTGAATCATAAAAGCGCTGGTGCATATCCAGCTGGGCTTTTAATAAAACCGGCTGCCATGGATGAAACTGTAGTCCGGCTGTGGCAAATAGCGCGGAGCTTTTCTGTTGCGTTGCCAGCACATCACCCTGGCCTAAAAACACATTGCCACCATTAAAATACCAGCCAGTGCCGGCATTAATTTTCTGCTCATAGGCCAGCCACAGGGCAATATCCAGAGCGCCACTGCCGCTAAGTTTCTGACTGCTGCCCGTGGGTATTTTAATGCTGCCCCAGAGGCTTAAATGAGCGTCATCCGCCATTTCAATTTGGTGGGCCAGTTTAAAAGTAGTGTCGCCGACAGCTGCAATACCCTGTTGAATATTAAGTAGATTATTGCCGTTTCGCTGGTATTCAATATGGAGCTGATCCGCGGGCAGGGCAGGGCGAATGCCCTGGGGTAGCCCCATCATGCGGTGATAGTCCACAATCCAGTCATCCATAAAACCGCTGCCATAGCGAACAAAGCTCAGCTCAATTGACGCCATCCATCCTGGCCTGAATGTTTTATCCAGAGTCAGATTTAACTGGTAGCTTTCAATATCAACGAATAACTGTTCACTGCTGTTCTGTTGCAGATTAATGGTATTGCTGAGGTTGATTGTGCTACTAAATAGCCAGTTATTTTCAGCAGGAAGTCTGGCAGCGACCGGGCTGGGCAGGCCGAAAATGAGGGTGAAAGGGTTTTGATCCCGGCTGGAAAAAGGTTCTATATTGTCAGCTGAAACGGGCGGAGAAAATAAATTTAAAAACAGCAGGCAATAAAAAACCCGGATAGCAAAGCCAGCCGGGTTTTGATATTGCCTTAGCAACAAGCCGTGATTATTTCAGGCTTGAGAAGTAAGCCGCAATATTCGCCATGTCTGCATCAGACAGAGGCTTGGCCATAGCATTCATAGTAGGGTCTTTACGAGAACCGTCTTTGAAAGCTTTCAGCTGCTTAACAATGTAAGCGGCTTTCTGGCCTTTCAGGTTAGGGTAGATAGGTGCCAGACTGGTGCCTGTAGGACCGTGGCAACCTGCACAGGTGGCCGCTTTGGCTTTACCGGCAGCGGCATCGCCACCTGCCATTGCAGTTGCAGAAACAGTTAAAGCTGAAGCAGCTAAAAGAGCAAGAATTTGTTTTTTCATCAGGGAACTCCCGTAGGTTTAAAACAGGGTTTAAAAAACCGGTTTGTAATTACAACGACGAATTGTCGCAGAGGATGGGAATAAAGTAAATTATGGATTATTAATATTGTGATAGATTATGTGAATGCCTGTGCATATTTTATATAAATCAATTGCTTACGGCAGTGTCGTGTGTGGCCTGTTATCCTGTTTGGGGGCTAAAATGGCGACTAAGGGCTGAAATCCGGCTGTTTTCCATGGTAAATATGGGCTGAAAATCCTCGCCGCTTCAGGTAAAGTGTGCAGCTCTTTGAATATAGCTCCAGTTGAGGATCAGATCATGGCAGACTTCAAGATTGCGCCATCCATATTATCAGCAGACTTTGCCCGTTTAGGGGAAGAAGTCGATAACGTTTTAAAATCCGGTGCCGATATTGTGCACTTTGATGTAATGGACAATCACTATGTGCCCAATCTGACGATTGGCCCGCTGGTGTGTGATGCCCTGCGCAAGCATGGGGTTACCGCTGAAATCGATGTGCATTTGATGGTTAAGCCGGTTGATCGCATTATTCCAGATTTCGCCAAGGCAGGTGCCAGCTATATTACCTTCCACCCGGAAGCTTCTGAGCATATTGACCGCAGTTTGCAGATGATTCGTGAGCTGGGCTGCAAGTCTGGCCTGGTATTTAATCCCGCAACACCGCTGACCTGCCTGAAGTATGTTATGGATAAGGTGGATATGATTCTGCTGATGTCTGTTAACCCTGGCTTTGGTGGCCAGTCATTTATTCCGGCCACGCTGGACAAGCTGCGTGAAGCTCGCAAGCTGATTGATGACTCCGGTTATGATATTCGTCTGGAAATTGATGGCGGCGTTAAGGTGGATAATATCCGCGAGATTGCCGAAGCCGGTGCAGATACTTTTGTTGCCGGTTCTGCCATCTTTGGCGCAGCTAATAAAGATGATGCCAATGACTATGATACCGTCGTAGCCGCCATGCGCGCTGAACTGGCTAAAGCCTGATGCCAGACCCTGGCGGTGATATGCACCGCCAGGGCTGATAATTCTGTTGTCCCTCCCCCGAATAAAGCGAGTAAAAAATGGCATTAAAAAAACCTGCCATGGTATTAATTGATGTAGACGGCACCCTGGTAGACAGTGTGCCGGATCTGGCCTATTGCGTAGATGAAATGCTAAAGGCGCTGGATATGCCGGTGCGTGGTGAAGATCGTGTACGCCACTGGGTGGGTAATGGGGTTGAGCGACTGGTGCGCCGCGCGCTGATTAATCAGCTGGACGGCGAGCCGGATGAGGCTCTGTTTGAAAAAGCCATGCCGATTTTTAATGAGCTTTACGCGGAAAACACCTCGAAACGCAGCTGTTTGTATCCGGGTGTAAAAGAGGCGCTGGATTTTTTAAAATCAACCGATGTTAAAATCGGCTGTGTCACCAATAAGGCGGCCCAGTTTACTCTGCCAATTATCAGGGATCTGGGCATTGCCGATTATTTCGAGCTGGTGGTTTGTGGTGATACGCTGGCGAAGAAAAAGCCGGATCCACTGCCTTTACTGCACTCGGCAGAAAAGCTGGGTGTAAAGCCTGAAAATTCTCTGATGCTGGGAGACTCCATGTCAGATGTAAAGGCAGCACGGGCTGCTGGTTTTGATATTATCTGCATGAGCTATGGTTATAACCATGGGGAAGATATTCGGGATTCCAAACCGGATGCTGTGGTGGACTCCATGGATGAGATTCGCAATTTGATTGACTGGGGTAGTTAATTAAAAATCTGTGATTCAGATTATTTTTAAAGCTTAAAAGAAAAAGAAAACGTCAATGAACGCAAGAATGTTACATGCGTCATACCCGCGAAGGCGGGTATCCAGTGTGCTGATTTAAATATGCAGGGTGCAAATAACTAAGCCCTGAAAGTCTTACGTTTATTTGCGTTCATTAATATTTTCTTTTATGTTTAGGTGCTGACGGCTATTACAAAAATATAAGGTAAACAATGTTTTCAACAGATACAGTTAAGGAACCTCTGAATAATTCATGAACTCACATTTCGCATCTCAATTCCCCTGCTTCTGCGTTGCGAATCTTCGCAATAGTCTGCTATTACGTGCGATTCGTCGCCTTGAATCAGGAGAATTGAGATACAAACTGTTTCGTCCAGAATTAATCAGAGCTTCCTTAAATTATTTGCACTGGCGATGGTGGAATTAAAATCGTCACCATCCTGCTATGTAAATAAAAAATATCTGGAAACATTATGAGCCCTGAACAATTTGCTGCACTACAATCCCGAGACTACAGTCACATCCCCCTGGTACGCGAAGTACTGGCGGATCTCGATACACCCTTAAGCACTTATTTAAAGCTGGCCAATGGCCCTTATTCCTATCTGTTTGAATCCGTGCAGGGCGGGGAGAAATGGGGGCGGTATTCCATTATTGGTCTGCCATGCCACAAGCGCATTAAAATTTTTGGTCATCAAATCCAGCTGGAAACCGATGGGGAAAACACGCAAATCCTTGAAGTGGATGATCCGCTGCAATGGATTGAAGACTACCAGCAGGCATTCAAGGTTGCCGAGGTAGAAGGCCTGCCCCGTTTTACCGGCGGGCTGGTGGGCTATTTTGGCTATGACACCATCCGCTATATCGAGCCAAAACTGGCCGGCGTCAGCAAACCGGATGATTTACAGACCCCGGATATTCTGCTGATGCAATCGGAAGAAGTGGTGGTGTTCGATAATCTGAGCGGCAAACTTTATATTATTGTGAATGTGGAAACCGGGGCAGAGGATGCTTACAGGGCAGGGCAAAAACGCCTCAAGCAGCTGGAAAAACGTCTGCATGAATCCATCCCCACTTATCAGCTGGCGGCAAAAAGTGTAGCAGTTAAGGAAGAGGATTTTATTTCCGGTTTCACTGAAGAGGGTTATAAGCAGGCGGTGGAAAAAGCCCGCGAATATATTATCGACGGGGATGTGATGCAGGTGGTGTTATCCCAGCGCATGACCATTCCTTTCCATGCGCCGCCGCTGGATTTATATCGCTCATTGCGTCATTTGAATCCTTCCCCCTATATGTATTATCTGGATCTGGGGGATCACTATGTGGTGGGATCATCGCCGGAAATTCTGGTGCGTCTGGAAGATGACAAGGTCACCGTGCGCCCCATTGCCGGCACCCGACCCAGAGGCAAGGATGAAGCAGAAGATCTGAAACTTGAAAAAGATCTGCTGGCCGACCCCAAGGAGCTGGCGGAACATTTAATGCTGATTGATCTGGGCCGCAATGATGCGGGGCGTGTGAGTAAAATCGGCACGGTTGAGCTGACCGATAAAATGATAATCGAACGCTATTCCCATGTGATGCATATTGTCTCCAATGTAACCGGAGATTTAATCGATGGCATGAGCGCCATGGATGTACTGCGCGCAACTTTCCCGGCGGGCACGGTCAGCGGTGCACCCAAAATCCGCGCCATGGAAATTATTGATGAACTGGAGCCGGTAAAGCGGGGCGTTTATTCCGGTGCGGTGGGTTATCTGTCATGGAATGGCAATATGGATACGGCCATCGCGATTCGCACCGCGGTGATTAAAGATCAGCAACTGAGCATACAGGCGGGTGCTGGCATTGTGTACGATTCCATTCCCCAGAATGAATGGGATGAAACCATGAACAAAGGTCGCGCGGTTTTCCGTGCCGTGCAAATGGCCGAGGCAGGTATAGATGGCAGTCATCGATAAAAACCATTTGACGCAAAGACGTAAAGGCGCAGAGGAAAAAACGAGAAATTTCTTTGCGTGCTTCGCGCCTTTGCGTCAAAAAAACACGATCAAGGCAGGGCGGTTATTGGCATGTTATTGATGATCGACAATTATGATTCCTTTACCTACAACCTGGTGCAATATTTAGGTGAGCTGGGGGCCGATGTGCAGGTGCATCGTAATGACCAGATTACGCTGGATGAAATCGATGCATTGCAACCGGAAAGACTGATGATTTCCCCCGGCCCCTGCACACCGGATCAGGCAGGTATTTCCATGGCTGCGATTAAACATTATGCGGGCAAACTGCCGATTCTGGGTGTGTGTCTGGGGCATCAAAGTATTGGCCAGGTGTTTGGCGGCAGGATTGTTCACGCCAGAGAAATTATGCATGGCAAAACTTCCATGATTCATCATAAAGATGCCGGCGTGTTTAAAGGCCTCACCAACCCTTACGAAGCCACGCGCTATCATTCGCTGGTGATTGAAAAAGAAAGCCTGCCGGATTGTCTGGAGATCACAGCCTGGACAGAAAATGCCGATGGTAGCATGGATGAAATCATGGGCGTGCGGCATAAGGAATATGCGATTGAAGGGGTGCAGTTTCATCCTGAATCCATACTGACTGAACATGGGCATGATTTATTAAAAAACTTTTTGGAGATGTGATTGACGCAAAGTCGCAAAGGACGCGAAGATGAACAGGGAAATAGAGCAGTTAAGTTTTGATATTATCGGTGCAGCAATTGAAGTGCATAAGAATCTTGGGCCAGGCTTGCTTGAACGGGTGTATCAAGAGTGTCTGGTCTATGAGTTAAAGGCCGCGGGCTTTAAAGTTGACATGGAAAAATGTCTGCCTGTTGTATATAAAGAGCTAAAATTTTCTTCAGCGTATCGTGTGGACTTACTGGTTAATGATGCCGTTATACTGGAGTTGAAAGCGGTGGAAGAATTATCGCCGATATATAAATCACAGCTGTTATCCTATCTTAGATTGTCAGGATTAAAGCTGGGGCTGTTAATTAATTTCAATGTGCCAATACTGAAAAATGGCATAAAAAGAATCGTTAATAATTTATAAAACTTCGCGTCCTTTGCGACTTTGCGTCAAAGAATGTAAAAGGTAAATATCAATGGATATGCAATCAGCAATCAAAGCCGTTACCGAAAAACAGAATCTGTCCCGTGAAGACATGACCAAAGTCATGCAGTTGATTATGACCGGTCAGGCAACCTCTTCGCAGATTGGTGG
>JALTRC010000145.1 GCA_026998145.1 Gammaproteobacteria bacterium | reverse complement strand
TCACGGCTGGCATCGGCGGAATAAATCTGTGTGCGGCACATGCGGTTGATCTGTTCAATACAGCCTTCATGGGTGCCCAGTTGCTTCATGATTTTAAAACTCATGGCGATATATAAAGGCATTACCGGAATGGCGGCAGAGGCCTGAGTGACTACGCTTTTTAATACGGCAACATTAGCTTCGCCGTTAATATCCTCAAGCTGCTGGCGAATGGCGGCAGCGGCACGATCCATATCTTCCTTGGCCTTGCCCAGTGCGCCGTGCCAGTAAATGGGCCAGGTGATTTCGGTGCCAATATAACTGTAGGAAAAGGTTTTGACCCCATCGGCCAGTACGCCCGCATCCTTGAGTGCGCTCATCCATAATTCCCAGTCTTCACCGCCCATGACTTTTACCGTATTGGCGATTTCTTCTTCTGTTGCAGGTTCGACTTCCGTTTCAATAATTTCATCCTTGCTGGTATCCACCGCAGTGGCTTTATAGGTTTCGCCGATGGGCTTGAGTACGGATTTGACCACTTCCCCTGTGTCCGGCAGTTTGCGTACCGGCGATGCCAGTGAATACACCACCATATCCACCTGACCCAGATCTTCTTTTATGGTGTCAATTACCTTGCTACGCATTTCATTGGAAAAGGCATCGCCGTTGATGCTTTTGGCATAAAGGCCGGCGGCCTTGGCTTCGGCTTCAAATGCGGCAGTGTTGTACCAGCCGGCGGTGGCGGTTTTCTTTTCAGTTGGTGGCTTTTCCAGAAACACACCCAGGGTAGCCGCGCCACAGCCAAAGGCGGCGGTAATGCGGGAGGCCAGACCATAACCGGTGGAGGCACCAATCACCAGAACCTTTTTGGCACCGTTTTCAATGGGGCCATCGGCTTTTACTTTTTCAATTTGTTCTTTCACATGGGCGGCGCAGCCTGCAGGGTGAGCTGTGGTACAGATAAAGCCGCGGGTTTTGGGTTTGATGATCATTGTATTACCTGTTGTTTGTATTTGTTTGGTTAATTGAAAAGAAATTGTCGAAGTTTTTTATGTTATTGCCTGTAGGGTGAAGACCCGGTGTTTAATTACTGGATACCCGCCTTCGCGGGTATGACGCTTACACATTTTGCGGGTATGGCACCTAAATAAGTGCTCGTTATTATACCTTTGTATATGGGTGTTTTCTTTTTTAAGGCGCCTTAAATTTCCTGTGCAAATAAATCATGTTCATTGGCATCGGTAATGCGAACCTGGATTAAAGTGCCCGGCGTATAGTCAGTGTGTGAGTCCACAAATACCATACCATCCACGCCGGGAGCATCGGCCTTGCTGCGGGCAATGACGCCTTCCTCATCCACTTCATCCACCATCACTTCCATGGTCTGGCCGATTTTTTTGCTGAGTTTGCCGGCGCTGATTTCAGCCTGCAGTTTCATAAAGGCTTCCAGTCGTTCCTGTTTGGTTTCTTCATCAATCAAATTGCCCAGTTTATTGGCAGCGGCGCCTTCCACGGGTGAGTAGGCAAAGCAGCCGACCCGATCCAGCTGGGCATCGTTGATAAAGTCCAGTAGCTCCTTAAAGTCATCTTCTGTCTCACCGGGAAAGCCCACAATAAAGGTGCTGCGAATGGCAATCTCCGGGCATGTTTGTCGCCATTGTTGGATTCTTGCCAGGGTATTGTCGGCGCTGCCGGGACGTTTCATGGCTTTTAAAATGCGCGGGTTGGCATGCTGGAAGGGCACATCTAAATAGGGCAGTAACTGGCCTTCGGCCATCAACGGGATGATTCTGTCCACATGGGGGTAGGGATATACATAATGAAGCCGTGTCCACACATCCATCTGGCTCAGTTCACGGGCCAGGTCTTCAAAGCGGGTTTTCACGGCACGATTATGCCAGAACCGGGTGCGGTATTTGGTATCCACCCCGTAGGCGCTGGTGTCCTGTGAAATCACCAGCAGTTCACGCACCCCCGCATTGAGCAGATTTTCCGCCTCGCTCAATACCTCATCAATAGGGCGGCTTACCAGATCGCCCCGCAATGAGGGGATAATGCAAAAGGTGCAGCGGTGATTACAGCCTTCGGATATTTTTAAATAGGCGTAGTGTTTAGGGGTGAGCTTGATGCCCTGGGGCGGCAGCAGGCTGGTAAAAGGATCGTGCTCTGCCGGGGGCAGGTGTTCATGCACCGCATTCATAACCTCATCACGGGCATGGGGGCCGGTGACAGCCAGCACCTGGGGATAGCTTTTTGCCACCATGTCGCCACGGGCGCCCAGACAGCCGGTGACGATGACCTTGCCGTTTTCATTGAGCGCCTCGCCAATGGTGTCCAGGGACTCTTCCACCGCATCATCAATAAAACCACAGGTGTTGACCACCACCAGATCTGCCCCCTCATAGCTGGGGCTGATTGCATAACCTTCTGCCCGCAGCTGAGTAATAATCTGCTCGGAATCCACCAGCGCCTTGGGGCAGCCCAGGCTGATAAAACCGACTTTGGGGGATGAGCTGGACATAAGTGTTTGAAAACCAGTGATTTAAGTGGGCGCTATTATCCAATATTTTCCTGCGACTGGCATTAAAAGAATGCTGTGGGGCTGAATAATAATCAGGACCGTTGGTATGGTCTGGATGCTATAATGGGGAGCTAGAATTTTATCCAAGAGTTTTTATGTCGAAAGTGTTATCTGCGCCGAAAAGCGCCTCTTTGTTCAGGCACAAGGAAGATCGCTGGCCTGTTTTCATTATTTTAATGCTGACCCTGCTGGATTTTGTGCTTTATTTTACGGTGGACAGTCCGCTGTTTTTATCGGTTTTTTATCTGTTAATGATTCTACCCAAGGCCAGTATCTGCGCCTGGAATCATCATCACCAGCATGTGTTTACCTTTCGCAATAATGTACTCAATCGCATTCTGGAATTTGCCTATGCCCTGCATACGGGAGTGACCACCCATCTATGGCGTTTGCACCATGTGCTGGGTCATCATTTGAACTTTCTCGATCAGCAAAAAGATGAAAGTCGCTGGAAGCGTAAAAGCGGCCAGCAGATGGGGCCGCTGGAATATACCCTGAATGTGGCGCTGACCGCCTATCCCCGTGGTTATGTGGTGGGTAAGCGTTTTCCCAGACAGCTGAAAACCTTTTTGTTGTATGCGGCAATCACCTTTGCATTTGTGGCGCTGCTGGTGTGGTATCGACCCTTACCCGGTTTGATGTTATTTGCGCTGCCTATGGTTACCAGCCTGCTGCTGACCGCATTTGTAACCTATGGACATCATGCAGGGCTGGATTCCGAAAATGAATTTAAGGCGTCTTATAATAATTTAAGCCCGGCCTTTAACCGCTTTACGGGTAATCTGGGTTACCACACGGCCCATCACCATAAGCAGGGGGTGCACTGGTCCAGGCTGCCGGAACTGCATGACAGCATTGCGGATAAAATCCCTGATAATCTGTATCGAAAATCCTGGGTGACACGGGTGATTCTGGGCGGCTGATGCCGGGTCAATCCAGCTTGCGGGATAATTTCTGAATAATCTGCTCGCTAATACTTTGTTTTAGCTGGCCTTCGATAATGGGCAGTATGGCATCCACCGCATCACTCACCAGTAAGTTCACTGTTTCGGCCAGTTCATCCCTGTTCAGTGTGTTTTGAGTGGTGTCTTCGGGCTGAATGTCCTGATCGGTTTTATCGCTATCTTCCAGAGGTAATTCGAGAACTTCCGGTGTGGCATCGGCATTATCTTCTAGCGGGTTAATCTGTAGATGATCCATAGCCGTATCGGTTTCAGTATCTACATGAATGGCGGGTATGTCATCCTGTATTTCCAGCTCTTCGTTTATTTCAAATGTCTCGTTAAGGTTATCTGTTGCTTCATCCAGTGCATGGCCATCAAAATGATTTTTCATGTCCATATCGCCGAGCTGAATAATATCGGTGAGCAGGGGAATCGTGTTATTGGTGTTCATAAATCACTCGCAGCCAGTTCATGGTGTTTAAGTTCACACTGCATCTGGCGGTAATATTTGTAATGTTCTCGGCCAGCCTGTTTACGGCTTTCCTGCTGATTCAATATTTCGATAATGCGGGGAGATTGTTCTGCATTGGCCGCGGTGTTTGATAAATTAATCTGTACATCAAATAGGCCGCTTTCTTCTCCCCGGTGGCTGATTAAAATTGCCTGTTCGTCATTGTCGTTGTCGCAGCTGATGGCATGGGGAATAAAGCTGAGCGGGTCATAAGTCCACAGGGCTTCATCAATGGCCTGACTCATGGTTTTGTCAGCAGTTTTTATCAGCACACGCTGCTGCTGTTGGCAGAATTCTCTGGCCAGTTTGCAGCTATAGTCCAGCAGGCTTTGTTCGCTTTCATCCGGTAATAGATAAAAATCAACGGCGCAGGACACTGGGTACTCCTTTAATAATCAATACCCAGATCATCCATATGATCGAATATATACTGCATTAATAAAGGCACCGGGCGGCCGGTTGCGCCTTTTTCCTTGCCGGATTTCCAGGCCACGCCGGCAATATCCAAATGGGCCCAGTGATACTTTTTGGTAAAGCGGGATAAAAAGCAGGCGGCGGTAATGGTGCCCGCTCCCTTGCCACCAATATTGGCAATGTCGGCAAAGTTGCTATCCAGCTGTTCCTGATAATCCTCCCACAGGGGCAGCTCCCAGCAGCGGTCCCCGGAGGCTTTGCCCGCATTGAGCAGGTCGTTAATCAGGGGATTATGATTGCCTAACAGGCCGGCTGGGTGAGCGCCCAGTGCCACAATGCAGGCGCCGGTCAGGGTGGCCACATCGATCACCACATCCGGGTTGAATTTTTGTGCGTAGGTGAGGGCATCGCATAAAATCAGCCGGCCTTCCGCATCTGTGTTTAATATTTCAATGGTTTTGCCGGACATGCTGGTGACTATATCGCCGGGCTTGGTGGCCTGACCATCGGGCATGTTTTCGGTGGCGGGTACAATGGCAACAATATTAATGGGCAGTTGCAAGTCGGCGCAGGCGCTAATGGTGCCAAATACACTGGCAGCGCCGCACATATCAAATTTCATTTCATCCATGGCAGCGCCGGGTTTCAGGCTAACACCGCCGGAATCAAAGGTAACCCCTTTGCCTACCAGTACCA
>JALTRC010000144.1 GCA_026998145.1 Gammaproteobacteria bacterium | reverse complement strand
CGCTGGCTCAGGCTCTGCCGGAGGCGGGGTTTCAACTTCTCCGACCATTTTCCCTTCCAGCCTGCGGCCGGTTTCCGATTCTATTAATAAGGGCTGTTTGTCTTCATGGTCAATGGTACCTGCCGCCGAATCTGGCGACATTTTCAGGCGCTGGCCCGGATAGATAGCATAAGGCGGCCTGATGTGATTCCAGCGGGCCAGATCCCGAAAATCCTTTTCATAGCGCCAGGCAATAGAATAAAGGGTATCACCGCTCTGTACCGTATAACCCGTAGGATCCCAGTGCCGGGTAACAGGCGCACAGGCCAGCAGGCTGACCAGCAGCAATAAGCAGCCTGAGACTTTAATTCTGCTGAGCCACATACACAATCACCGCAATAGCGACCGTAGCCCAGCCCAGCCATTCAATATATTTACGCACCACCGGCTCCATTTTAGGGCCGGCCCAGGCCATTAAGAAGGCAACCAGAAAAAAGTGGGCCGAGCGCCCGGCAATCGCTGCCAGGGTAAAAGGCAGCAGGCCCATAGACATAGCCCCTGCCGATACCGTAAACAGCTTAAAGGGAATTGGCGTAAAACCGGCAATCACCACGGCCCAGACACCGTAATCTTCAAACCACTGGTGAGCCGTCATGTACTTACCCCACCAGCCCAGCTCCTTAATCCATGGCTCGATTGCCGCAATCGCCAGATACCCCATTAAATAGCCAACCAGCCCCCCCAGCACCGACATCACCGTGGCAATAGTCGCCAGCCGTACCGCCTTATTGGGATGGGCCACTACCATGGGCGCCAGCATCATGGCAGTAGGCAATGGAAAGAAGATGGATTCAAATACACTCACGCCAATCAGGTAACGCTCAGCATGAGGATGTGCCGCCCATTCCATGCACTTGTTATACAGTCCTGAAAATATCACTAAACAATGGCTCCATTCAGCATAGGCACAAAATGCACCGCATCCAGCACCTGCTCTTCAAAGCCATCCGCTTCACGGGTGATTTGCAGTAGTTTCTGGGTACCAGCCTGCTGGCTGCCCACGGGGATGACCATAATACCGCCCACCGCTAGCTGCTCCTTCAGCCCTTCCGGCACCTGCTCCGGCGCGGCGGTCACGATAATGGCCGGATAAGGGGCATGCTCAGGCCAGCCCCAGGAGCCATCGGAATGTTTTAAGGCAATATTGTGAATCCCCAGCATGTGGTAGCGCTCACGGGCCTGGGTTTGCAGGGCCACAATACGTTCAACCGAATACACCCTGGGCACCAGTTGGGAGAGGATCGCCGCCTGATAGCCGGAACCTGTACCCACCTCCAGTACCTTTTCCGGAATACCCCGGCTTAATAACACTTCCGTCATGCGGGCCACAATAAAGGGCTGGGAGATGGTCTGACCATGGCCGATGGGCAGGGCCACATCTTCATAGGAGCGGGAGCTTAAGGCCTCATCGACAAATAAATGCCGGGGCGTTGATGCAATGGCCGCCAGTA
>JALTRC010000143.1 GCA_026998145.1 Gammaproteobacteria bacterium | reverse complement strand
ATCTGGGTGATATGGATTTCAAAGTGGCCGGTACTGCGAACGGTATCAATGCCCTGCAAATGGATATCAAGATTACCGGTATCACCAAAGACATTATGGAAAAAGCCCTGGAGCAGGCCAAGGGTGGCCGCATGTATATCCTCGGTGAAATGAACAAGGTGATTTCCGAGACTAATCAGAATATGTCTCACTATGCGCCTCGTTATCTGAAGATGAAAATCAATCCGGATAAAATCCGCGATGTTATTGGCAAGGGTGGTGCGGTTATCCGTTCCATTACGGAAGAAACCGGCGTATCCATTGATATTGATGATGACGGTAATGTGAAGATTGCTTCCAGTGATTTTGATGCGGCGGAAGAAGCCAAAACACGTATCGAGCAGATTACCGCCGAAGCGGAAGTGGGCGCGGTATATGACGGCACGGTTATCAAGATTATGGACTTCGGCGCCTTTGTACGCATTCTGCCTAACAAGGAAGGTCTGGTGCATATTTCACAGATTTCTGATGAGCGTGTTGAAAATGTTAGCGACAAGTTATCAGAAGGCGATGTGATTAAAGTGAAGGTGCTGGAAATCGATCGTCAGGGTCGTATCCGTTTAAGCATGAAAGCAGTGGATTCTGATTCTTAAAATTCTATTGCTAATGCGTATTAAAAAAGGCCTCGATTGAGGCCTTTTTTAATGATTGTTTAGAACCACAGGGGGCACGGAGGTGCACAGGAATTTTTAGTGTTTTTCTCTGTGTTGTTTTATGGTTAAAAGGCTAATGTGATTAAGTATAAACTTTATGCTGAATCAGCTATTGGAAGCAAATAAATAGATCAGGCTCAAACCACTGAGCAGGTAGCTGCTGCTTTCTACCAGCGGGCTGTCAATAAAGGGCGTGTTGTTGATATTCTGATAACGGATAAAGGCAAACAGGGTGAGTTTATGCTGTCGCCAGCTGATGCCAGCATCCATAAAAAATCCGTTATAACCTGCTGATGTCTGAAAGGCGGGCCGGTTCGCCGTGGCAAACTCAGCGCTCACATCATAATAATAAGCCTGATAGTCCCGGCTGGCGAAACGCAGCCCCGACTCGATGACAAATGCCAGACCATTCTGGAAGTCCCGTCGTGAATGAAAACTCAAACGGGGTTCGATAATCCAGCCAATGGCCTGGGTCTGCTTAATATCCGAGGCCAGCGCCAGACGCAGTGGCAGATCAAAGCGCAGCTCACTGGGGCTGTTATGCTGGCCAAGCAGACTGAATTCTAAGGATGGGCCAATTTGTAAAACCGTTTTCAGATCCGGCATGGCTTCCCGGAGCCGGCTGTTTTTGCTGCTGACAGGCAGCCCAAGATCGGCGCTGATATTCAAATTAAGACGGGGGTTTTTAAAGACAAAAGCCCGCACCCCCTGATCAATTTCAAGCAGCGGGTGGCGAAGTTTTAAATAAGGAAGAGGCAATAAAAATTGCCGGCTCTGGCGGCTACCTGCGTACAGGGGAGCCTC
>JALTRC010000142.1 GCA_026998145.1 Gammaproteobacteria bacterium | reverse complement strand
GGGGCTGAGATGCTGGGGCGGCGTTTTCTTGCCTACTTCTTTATCGCTGTTGATAAAGAAGTAGGTCGCCATAAAGGCGAAACCACAAAACCAAACCTTGCAATACTGCCCCAGTAAACATCAAAACCTCCCCCTTTGGAAAAGGGGGACCGAGGGGGATTAAAAACAAAGTCAATCTCCCCCACCCCCTCTTTTCCAAAGAGGGGCGTCATTAACTTAAAAACTATTCGACCAGCTATCTTTCTTACGCCATGAAATCCGCGGAATAACCAGCCCCAGAAACAAACTACCCAGCGAGACCAAAGCCCCGATCACAAACCAGTCACGTAAACTTTTATTGCTCAGAAACTCATTTTCTTTCATCAAACGCTCATTCTTTTCCCGCTCAGCCTCAATTTCAACTTCCAGCTTCTGGTTACGCTCCGCCACCTTAATCGGCTCAGACGATGCCAGCCGCAGTTCCTGAATATTGGACATCAAGCGTTCATTTTTATTTAACAGCCCCTGCTTGGCTTCTGCCAGCTGCTGACGTTCATCTTTTAGCTGCTTGATAATCTCCCGCAGCTCGGTGATTTTTTCCTGTTGAGTCGCCAGCTTCTGTTGAGCCTTTTCCAGCTTTTCATAAGCGCCCGGCTCATGGAGTAAATTACTGGATTTAATCCAGCCTTCCTTACCTTCAGCCGTCACCACTTTTGAATAGGCATCATCATCCGTGGTTTCCAGTAATTCCAGCTTTGTTCCTGATGGAATAAACTTGATGATCTTGTGACGAATGGTTGTACCGGTACGCATGGGCACAGTGAGCTGATCGCTGGCATATACCGTTTCAGCCAGCAGCTCCGTGGCATACGAAGAAATAAAACTGGAAAACAGAATTACGAATAAGGGCTTTCTTAACATCATCATTTATTTCACTGTAAGAACAATCGTTTGAAAATGGGTAATGTACTGGCTTGCGTCAGTTCAGGCTGAGCAATATATCACAGACTCATGGAAGACTTATATGTCTTCCCCTGCCACGACAATCTGGTTGCGGCCTTTTTCCTTAGCTTTATATAAGGCTTTATCAGCCAGCTTAAATAATGACAGAGTTGTGCTATCCGAATCCGGCTGTACCGAGGCGATTCCCATACTGATGGTAATATATTCACTGACGGGTGATGTGGCATGGGGGATTTTAGCCTGCTGTAAGTTATGCTGCATGGCCTCCGCTACCGTATAAGCCCCTTCAGCATCTATACCCGGCAGCATGGCAACAAACTCCTCTCCCCCAATACGGGCAAATACATCACCGGGGCGATTGACCGCCCGCTTCAGTGTTAAGGCAACACGCCGTAAACAATCATCACCAGTGGCGTGACCATAGGTATCGTTATACAGTTTGAAGTGATCGATATCGATCATAATAATGGTCAGTGGATGCTTCTCACGAATCGAGCGTTTCCATTCTTTTTCCAGCTGCATTTCAAAATAACGGCGATTATGAATCTGTGTGAG
>JALTRC010000141.1 GCA_026998145.1 Gammaproteobacteria bacterium | reverse complement strand
CGCCCAGAAAAAAGCCTATGAGCTGGTGGAAAAAATTCACTGGGATAATGTGTATTACCGTACGGATATTGGCTTTAAGGCGATTTGATATTTTTGACGCGAAGGCGCGAAGGGCGCAGCGTTTTTTGTGCTGCTGGATAAATTGAATCCCCGCAAAACAATATTGTTTTTTGTAGCCAATGGAAATAAAGCACTAAAGAAATGGAGCCACTACTCAAACAGGCACAGAGCCTTATCAATACCCGCCAGCCTTTGCCCTTTGCCATCTATCATTGTCAAAAACCACAACTGCTGCGCCGTGTACCCATTTTCAAACCGGTGATTGTTTTTATTTTGCAGGGTGAAAAACATCTGGGTGGTGAAACTCAGATGGTAGGCAAGGCCGGTGAGTTTATTTTCCTGGCAGAAAACACCGAAGTCACCATCAGCAATATCCCGGACAAACAGCTTTATATGGCGCTGTTTATCGAGTTTGAACATAGCGACTTTGAGGGCCTCAAAAGCACCCGCCCAACACAAAGCCGCTATCTGAAAGGCAAAATAGATAGCAGTCTGAGCACCTGTCTTGGCCAGTTTATTGACTGGGCCAGAATCACCCCCAATGAATTCTGGCCCGGCCGTCGCCGGGAATTATTACAGCTACTCTACAGCCAGGGCTATAAGGACATCGCATCCATGCAGGCCGGCCCGCGCATTCAACATCTGATTATTGATATTTTCAAAACCGACCCGGCCACTGCCTGGAGTCTGGGCGATATCAGCCAGCGACTGTCCATGAGCGAATCCACCATCCGGCGCAAGTTGCAAATGGAAAATACCAGCTTTCGCCATATCAGCATCCAGTTCAAACTGGCCTATGGTATGCACCTGCTGCAAACCAGTGACCAGCCCATTTCGCTGATTGCCGAAAAATGCGGTTATCAGTCTCCCTCACGTTTTACCGAAAAATTCCGCCAGTGGTTTGGGGTAACACCTAAAAAACTTCGCCAGTGCCAGATGAACGAAACGGGCTAAAAATGGATTGAAAATAGCGACACAAAAACCCAGCCCGGATTCATAATGTCTGCCAGTCACAAAGGAGACAGACTAATGAAAAAAATGATTTGTTTTATTTTATTAATTGGATTATCACAGCCCTTACTGGCTGCCGGTTTCGCATTACACAGCCCGGATATTGCAGACAATCAAATGATGTCGGCCGAGCAGGAATATAATGGTTTTGGCTGCACAGGAAAGAATATATCCCCCCGCTTAAACTGGACAAATGCACCAGCAAACACAAAAAGTTTTGCAGTGACTTTATTTGACCCGGATGCCCCAACGGGCAGTGGCTGGTGGCACTGGCAGATTGTCAATATTCCAGCCGGTGTGAATGGTCTGAAAAAAGATGCCGGCAATCCGGCTAAAAACATAGCACCTGCCGGCAGCCTGCAAATACAAAATGATTTTGGCGCCCGTGGATTCGGCGGCCCATGTCCACCGCCAGGCAGCCGGGCACATCATT
>JALTRC010000140.1 GCA_026998145.1 Gammaproteobacteria bacterium | reverse complement strand
GTCAGCAGGGTTTTTATCTATTTTCTGCTCATCAGCTGCATAGAGTTTTTTATTATAACGAGACAGCAAATATTTCATTTTGTCATCCCGATGCAATAAAATTAAATCCCGTCCGTTTACCTTAAAGCGCCGCATTTCACCTGCTGCCAGTTTTGGCAGGGCCATTTCAAATACTTCACGCACACTTTCACCCCTTGTGCCGAACATTACCTGAGAAAAAATATAAACCAAAAAAACAATGACCCCGGCGGCCATCAGTTTTACTATGCCCCTTAATATTGTTCGCCTGTCACTCATCGCCTTTATGCCCCAGTTTACTCTTTTACCACCCTTATCCCTGTATATTCACATCCCCTGGTGTGTGCGTAAATGCCCTTATTGTGATTTTAATTCCCATGCCGCCGGTGAGCATCTGCCGGAAGATAAATATATACAGGCACTAGTCAGGGATCTTGAACAACAACTACCCAGTGTATGGGGGCGACGCTTACAGAGTATTTTTATTGGCGGCGGCACACCCAGCCTGTTTTCACCCGCAGCCCTGCAAACATTACTCAGTCATATTCGCATGCTGATTCCCTGCCCGCCGGATATGGAAGTCACCATGGAAGCCAATCCCGGCACTTTTGAGCAGGAAAAATTTAACGGCTTTTTTCAGGCGGGGATTAACCGGCTATCCATAGGTGTGCAAAGTTTTAATGACAAACAGCTCAAACAGCTGGGGCGGATTCATTCGGCGCAGGAAGCCTTAAATGCAATTGAGATGGCAAAACAGGCAGGTTTTGAAAATATTAATCTGGATATAATGTTCGGCCTGCCCGAACAGTCGCTTAAGCAGGGCATACAGGATTTACAAGCCGCCATTGATTGTCAGCCCGGCCATTTATCCTGGTATCAGCTGACCCTGGAACCCAATACATTATTTTATAGCCAGCCACCTTCATTGCCGGATGATGAGGATATCTGGGAATTACAGCAACAGGGGCAAGCCTTATTACAACAACACGGCTATCAGCAATATGAAATTTCCGCCTATGCAAAGAGCGGCAAACAGTGTCAGCATAATTTGAATTACTGGCAGTTTGGCGACTATCTGGCAATCGGTGCAGGCGCCCACGGAAAAATCAGCCGCGCCGACGATCACAGTATTCGCCGATATGCCCAGCACCGGCAACCTCAGCAATATCTGGACGCAACAAACAAAACCTCCAGCGAGCATTTTATTTCCAATGCGGATCGAAGCTATGAATTTATGCTCAATAGCCTGCGCCTTAAACAGGGGTTTACGCTGGAATTATTTGAACAATATACAGGCCTGAACAGGCAGGTCATTGAAGGGCGCTGTGAACAGGCAATAGAAAAGGGGCTACTCAGCCGGCAAGGCTCGCAACTGCGAGCCAGCGAAACCGGTTATCTTTTTTTAAATGATCTGATTAATCTGTTTTACCCTGACGATGCAAACTAACGCTGATTAATCAGCTCCTGCTGTTTTTCAAATCGCTGGT
>JALTRC010000139.1 GCA_026998145.1 Gammaproteobacteria bacterium | reverse complement strand
CCATTGCAGCAATAGCGACCCCTTCCGGCAAAGGGGGGGTGGGTATAGTCAGGGTGTCCGGCTCGGCCTGTCTTAAAATTGCCGAAAAAATTCTAAAGAAAATCCCCCTTCCAAGAAATGCTGATTATTGTCCTTTTTATGATGCTAAGGGCGATATTATTGATCACGGCATCGCCCTGTATTTTAAAAACCCCCATTCATTTACCGGTGAAGATGTACTGGAGCTACAGGGACACGGTGGTCCGGTGGTAATGGATATGCTGCTAGAGCGTGTGTGTGAATTAGGTGCACGTATTGCACATGCGGGAGAGTTTTCAGAAAGAGCTTTTTTAAATGATAAAATGGATCTGGCGCAGGCAGAAGCTGTGGCAGATCTAATTGAAGCTGATAGTGCAGAGGCGGCCAGAGCCGCGGTGCGATCTATGGAGGGAGAATTTTCTGGCTTAATCAGTGAACTGGTAGAGCAGCTTATTCAGCTCAGAATTTATGTGGAAGCGGCGCTGGATTTTCCGGAAGAAGAAATAGATTTCCTGGCCGATGCTCATGTGAGTAATGAGCTGAATACACTGGTTGAAAGTGTTGAAAAAATCTGGGCATCAGCCAGGCAGGGCAGTTTATTAAGAGAAGGCATGACAGTGGTGATTGCCGGACGACCGAATGCGGGAAAATCCAGTTTGCTAAATGCATTGTCAGGCAGGGAAACGGCTATCGTCACTCACATAGAAGGTACAACCCGGGATGTGTTACGGGAACATATCCAGATAGATGGCATGCCTCTGCATATAATCGATACCGCCGGATTACGGGAAACAGCTGATCCGGTAGAACAGGAAGGGGTACGCAGAGCCTGGAATGAAATCGAAAAAGCAGATAGAATCTTACTGGTAACGGATCAGCAGAAGGTGGAAGATAATCAGCTTTTAGAAAAATTGCCTGAGAATATTAAACGAACTTACATTCATAATAAAATTGATATAAGCGGTGAAGAGGCAGGCATAAAACAAGAATCAGAGGTGGTAAATATTTTCCTGTCAGCAAAAACCGGGGAAGGTATAGATCTACTTAAAAATCATCTAAAACAATGTATGGGTTATGAACAAACAACCCAGGGACAATTTATGGCCCGCCGCCGGCACTTAACGGCACTGGATACAGCACAGCAAAGCATAAAAGCTGCCCAGAAAAATTTACAGACAATACAGGCCGGAGAGCTAATTGCAGAAGAATTAAAACAGGCTCAAATGGCATTGTCAGAAATTACCGGTGAATTTAGCAGTGATGATTTACTTGGGCGAATATTCAGCAGTTTCTGTATAGGTAAATAAAATTATTTTAGCTCCAAAGTATCCAGAGGGCTCACAACACTAACACCCGGTTTATTCAAAACATGAGTATAAATCATAGTGGTCGAAACATCCGAGTGACCAAGTAGTTCCTGAACGGTTCGGATATCGTAACCGGATTCCAGTAAATGGGTTGCAAAAGAATGCCTTAGGGTGTGGCAGCTTA
>JALTRC010000138.1 GCA_026998145.1 Gammaproteobacteria bacterium | reverse complement strand
GCCAGAGCGGTGTGACATCATTTACCATGAATGGGGTGAGTATTTCAGCCAATGTAACCACGTCAGACCTGAATGATTTAGTGGTAGCGATTAATGATAAAACTAGTGCCACTGGTATTAGCGCAACACTGAGCCTGGATAAATCATCTATTAGCCTGGTACAGGATACCGGTGAAGATATTACCATTCTTGATTTTGGAAGCTCTGCTGCAACAGCAGGTGCCGGTAATGCGACCGTATCCTTTGAGTTGTCGGGTGCTACCGGTAATGCGACGACATTACAGGCCGGTGGTATTAATGATGGTAACCGTGATTCAGCCGTAGTCGGTGGTACGGTAGAACTTAAATCGGTTTCCTCTACCTTTAACGCCAGTTCTTCACTGGGTGAAGTGGCTAACAGCTTGTTTAGTGGTAGTGCCAACAATCTGCAGGCCAGTGCAAATAATTCGGTAAGCTCCATTGATATCAGTACTGTAGAAGGTGCCAATGCCGCTATCGATATTGCTGATGGCGCACTGGCCCGAATTGACAGTATCCGCGCCGATCTGGGTGCGATTCAAAACCGTTTCGGTTCAACGGTGGCTAACCTGAATACAGCGGTAGAGAACTTCAGTGCAGCTCGTAGCCGGATTCAGGATACTGACTTTGCATCTGAAACCGCGAATCTAACCAGAACACAGATTCTGCAACAGGCGGGTGTAGCCATGCTGGCCCAGGCCAATTCATTACCACAGCTAGTACTGAGCTTACTTCAGTAATCGCTGATATGACATAGGCTATGAAACAGTTAACTCACAGAGTTTTAAGCAGCGACTACCGGTTATCCGGTGGTCGCCTGCCTGTTTCTGTTATGTATATAATGAATAATGAACAGGTGATTTATGGCGAATGACACTATAAATAATATCGCAGCAAGAAGTGCGCCTGCTCCCCAGCCGGCACAGGCCAGCCAGGTGAAGCAAGCGGATACATCAGGCGGCAAGCCGGTGCAGGCATCTGCCGATCAGGCGGCAAAATCTACGCCACCCAGTCAGCAGGAACTGAGCGCAGCGGTTGCTGAGCTGAACTCCCAGTTGCAGACAGTAGAGCGTAATTTACAGTTCAGTATTGATGATGCCAGTGGCCAGACCGTGGTTAAGGTGCTCAATAGCGAGACCAAAGAGCTGATTCGGCAGATTCCGTCCGAGGAATTATTGCGAATCTCTGAAAGAATTAAAGAGCAGCAGGAAAGTAACCCTGGTTTGATCTTTGAGATTTCTGCGTAACTGGCCTCTGTTTTGCTATAACTTTCTATCAGGAAAGTTTAACGAGGTAAGCGCATGCCTAATATAACCAGTGCAGGCATAGGTTCAGGTTTAGATGTAAATGGTTTGCTGGAGCAGATTGTTGCAGCGGAACGTGCGCCCACTGAAAATCGTATTAATCGCCGTGAGGCGGATTACTCTGCGAAGCTGACAGGGCTTGGCAGCTTTAAGGGTGCCCTGAGCAGTTTTCAAAGCTCTTTATCCA
>JALTRC010000137.1 GCA_026998145.1 Gammaproteobacteria bacterium | reverse complement strand
GTGTACTGATTACCGATGTATTTAAAAACGGCCCCGCTGACCAGGCCGGGCTGGCGGTAGGCGATATTATTACCCAAATCAACCAGACACCGATTCGTGATACCCGTGACGTACTGGATATAATTGCTCAGGGGAAACCCGGTGATAAAATTCGTATTCTCGGCATCCGGCAGCGGCAGAGTTTTATGACCCAGGCGATTCTGGATCAGCGGCCTCAGGAGAGTCATTGAAAAAAGTTGTAAGTTAAAAACTGAAGACTTTATAAGCCCTTATGTCATTCCCGCGCAGACGGAAATCTGAATACTTTGTAAGACAGGACTCTGGATTTCCGCCTACGCGGGAATGACAGAAAACAGGACAGTTGCCTGACTGCTCTTACAACTTACAACTTACAACTTACAACTTACAACTTACAACTTACAACTTACAACTTACAACTTACAACTTACAACTTACAACTTACAACTTACAACTTACAACTTACAACTTACAAAAATGAAAAAACACCAGGGCCAGTTAATCTACAGCACAAAAGATGAATACGGCCCACTGGAAGTCATCGACATTCATCAACGTATGCGCAGCCTGCATTTTGGTAATGGCACCTCTCAATCTGCCATGCTGCTATACAATCCCATTCCTTTACTACACAAATACACTCAGGCCCTGCTCACCCCTTTATGCTGGCTGGATGCCCAGCGCGTTTTAATCCTGGGCATGGGCGCAGGCTCCATTAGTAAGTTTTTACATTATCATTTTAAGGAAATAAAACTGGACGTTGTTGAGTTACGTAAAAGTGTGATTGATATTGCCCATGAATATTTCAGCCTGCCCCCACAGGATGAACGCTTTACACTTTACAATATGTCAGCAGAAACCTTTATTGAACAGGCATCTTCCAGCCAAAAATACGATTTAATTATTATTGACCTTTTTCTAACCAGCCACAAAAAAACAGATATTACGATTGATATTTCAGATCACTACAAAACACTTCTTCAGCTGCTCACGGAAAACGGCTATTTAAGCATTAATTTAATCGGCAGTAAAAGCCAGAACTACGGCGGATTTAATGAGCTAAAAACACTTTTTGGCAGCCACCTTTACCACATTAATATCGAAAACCAGAACACTATTTTAGTGGCAGGCAAGCAGGCGATCGGAAAGCCGGACGGAAATTTTGATTTTGGCTATTACGAAAAGAAACACCAGCTTCCCTGGCGACACTACTACAATCAACTCAAAAATATTGACCATTAAATAACTTCAGGACGTCTTTAATAAATCAGCTACTTTTTTAAGAATATCTTTTGACCCCATTGGTTTTCTCAAAAGATTGGCAGACAAAATTTTGTCCTCTTCAGTTTCCTGTTTATCATCCGTATATCCGCTCATTAGCTGTATTTTTATATGGGGATACTGTTCTTTTATTTTTTGCGCCAGGCGATAGCCATCCATGCCCGGCATCAATACATCAGAAATCACCAGATCAACCGATTCTTTTGCTAAACATTCCAGCGCTTCTTCAGCACTTTCTGCCTGTAGCACCTCATAGCCTTTATCCGACAACACCTCACTAACAAACAGGCACAGGGCCGGTTCATCATCAACCACCAGAATCCTGGCTGATGTCACAGGCAAATCATCAAGCGCTTCATTATCAAGCGTATTTTCCTGCTCAATTACATCACCAGAATAACGGGGAAAATACAGAGAAACGGTAGTGCCATGACCTGGCTGGGAGTCCATGTAAATGCCGCCTCCCTGATGTCGAACAAAGGTGTAAACCTGGCTTAAACCCAGCCCGGTCCCCTCCTCGCCTTTGGTGGTAAAAAATGGATCAAAAACCTGCTGCAAGGTAGTTGCATCCATACCAATACCCGTATCCATTAAACTAAGACGAACATAATCCCCTTCGGGCAGATTAACCAGTACGGATTGCGCAATACCAAGATGAACATTTTCTGTTGCAATATGCAGGCTGCCGCCATCGGACATGGCATGCATGGCATTAATTGAAAGATTCAGCAGGGCATTTTCCAGCTCCCCCTGATCCACCCATACTGGCCAGAGTTCATCCTGCAACTGCATACTGATTTTTACTCGCACGGTGAGTGTTTTTTCCAGCATCTCCCGTGAATCCAGCAACAGATGATTAATATCAACCCGTGTAGATTCCTCCAGCTTGGGCCGGGAGAAAGATAACAGCTTCTGGGTTAGCTGTGAGCCACGTTTACCGGCTTTAATAATTTGCTGACAATAATCCAGCAATTTTTCATTATCACCAACCAGCATTTCCATTAATTCTGCATAACCAATCATAACACCCAGCAGATTATTATAATCATGGGCAATGCCGCCGGTTAATTTACCCAGAGCATCAATCCGTTGAGAACGACGAATCTGTTCATCCATCTGCTTTTGTTGTGTCATATCAACGCAGGAGACAATAAACTGCCGCTCATTTCCCACATAAAATTCCGAAATCATTAGCAGCAGGGGAAACACATGGCCATCTTTATGTCGCGCTTCCACTTCCCTTGGTACCGATAACATATTGCTGAAATTATTGTTAACCAGTTCCTCATATTCGTGGCGATATTTTTCCGGCAATAACATTTCCATGTTCCGGTCAATCACTTCACCCAATGTATAACCAAACATATTCTGGGCTGAACGATTAAAACTTAAAATCATACCTTTGGATGAGATGGTCATAACCCCATTTTGCATGGAGTCCAGCATGGTTTTCATGGTGCTTTCTGATGAGCGCTTTAGCTCATCAATCATATACTGCATTTCTGTTGATGAAACTTCCAGGGATCGTTCCAGTAAATAGCGATCTTCATCATGCGCCTTATAGGACGCATTGACTATGCTAAGTAATTTTTTCCATGTTTGAGCATCAGGCAATGAATCTTCATCCAGACCCAAACGGTTTAATTGCCTGAGTAATGTTTTATGGGTCACATCGCTCACTTATCAGAGTTATAGTCATGGTTTGATTGTGCAGCTCACAGGCACCTGTTGATATGGGTGAAAATTCACCATAGGAATAAAACCCCATTATTTTCACATTGCCCGGCAATACATTACGGATTGCATCCACTTCTTCTTCGGTGCGATCTTTCAATACCTTGCGCCGACCAAAACAGCTAATAGCCAGCGCCAGTGTTTGTTCATTTATCTGGCAACAGTCGAATTTGATTTCACCAGCCGCTTCACTGGCGCCGATAACGAGACGATCAAAATTAGCATGCATCAGGCGGGTTCTGGCATTTTGGGGAATATCCCCCGCCAGTACCAGCGAGCCATCGGCTTCATTAACACCAATAATGGTGCGCACAAATTCCTGCTGATTGTCTCTAACCAGGAGTGGATACAATACGCCACTGGCAGGAAGGCTCGCTGCCATTTCACCTAAATAATCCTTGTAAAGAGATAATGCGGGTTTATCATCCAGCGCATATAACACATTGGCTTCTGAACGGGTAACAACTCTCTCCGGGCCAAAAATATCCCAGCCACCCTTTGAACCATATTGAAAGCACAGAGCGTCACCATACAGACCTAACATAACAATATGGTTTTCCCGTGGCTTGCCGTTACACAAAACCCAGGTATGCTCAAAGCGCTCACCATCACCGGCCATGCCCCCTGTAACCGGTATATTTTCAGGTAAAACCTGAGCCAGGCCGCGCATAATAGCGCTGCCATTAATAAGCAAACCATCATTAAACACAATAACCGCAGACAGATCCTGCCGTTTCAGCCTGCCTGCCAGTGATGCCGCAACCGCTTCTACATTGTCATTCTCACCCACCTGACTACAGGCAAATGCCAATGGGGTATGCTTAAAATGCAATATGGCAACACTCAGGGTATCGTCATAAATTTTATGATTAAAAATTTCGCCGGCGGTAGAACAACCCATTATTTTTGAGCGAGGGTAATGTGAGCAAAGCGCCTGAATGGGCGCGTCATCCTGCATAAAACTGTGTCCACCAAAAATTAGCAGCAATGTCTGCTCCGAATCGACCGGTGGAAAATCATCAATAGACCAGGCAGATTCCCGAGTATATTGAAACGTATATAAGTCCATTAAAGACTCCCTGCCTTAAACGGCAGTGTACATAAAATTAAGAATGATAAATATTAGAGTAATGTGCTCTTTTCTGCTGAAATATATTTTTTTATGATGTATGCATAGGTGGTGGTGCAACTCTCAATACCTCTTCAACCGTTGTAATACCTGACGCGACTTTTTGCGCCCCACTTAAGCGCAGCGGCCGCATGCCTTCTTTTATCGCCTGCTTCTGGACTTCTGCCACACTGCAGTTATCCGTAATCAATGCCTTAATTTGTGGGGAGAAGGTAAACATTTCATAAATACCCATACGCCCGATATACCCCGTATTGCGGCATTCCAGGCAGCCAACCGGCTGGTAAATTTTCGCCGGTTTAGCGGGTTTCCAGGGGGCTACCAGATCATGCCAGACCTTATCATCAATCTGCACTTCCTGTTTACAATGGGGGCACAGGGTGCGTACCAGTCGCTGTGCCATAATGCCCAGCACTGTAGATTGAATCAAATAGGCCGGCATACCTATATCCATTAAGCGGGTGACTGCCGAGGGAGCATCATTGGTGTGTAGCGTGGATAGTACCAGATGGCCGGTGAGTGCAGCCTGTATGGCAATTTCGGAAGTTTCCACATCACGAATTTCACCCACCATAATAATATCCGGATCCTGACGCATCAGGGTACGCACACCAGTGGCAAAATCCAGGCCGATATTGGGCTGCACCTGCATCTGGTTAAAGCTGGGCTCCACCAGTTCGATAGGGTCTTCCACCGTACACACATTCACCTCCGGTTTAGCCAGCTGCTTGAGGGTGGAATAAAGCGTGGTGGTTTTGCCGGAACCGGTAGGGCCGGTAACCAGAATAATGCCATTGGGCTGGGCAATCATCTGCTGCCAGCGTTCATTATCGGAAGCGCCAAAACCCAGCTCCCGATAATTGCGCACCAGCACTTCCGGATCAAAAATCCGCATCACCAGTTTTTCACCAAAAGCCGTTGGCATAGTGGATAAACGCAGCTCCACTTCCTGACCTTCCGGGGTGCGGGTTTTTAAACGGCCATCCTGAGGACGACGCTTTTCGGCCACATCCATGCGCCCCAG